>CAZVPS010000017.1:0-18534 GCA_964629105.1 uncultured Anaerolineaceae bacterium | reverse complement strand
GCCAGCGCGGCACTCACGAGCCCCTGGGCCTCCTCGATGAGGCGCGCCAGGTGCTCCTCGCCGCGGAAGCTCTCCGCGTACACCTTGTAGACGTTCTCGGTCCCCGACGGCCGGGCGGCGAACCAGCCCTGGGTCGTCGTGACCTTCAGGCCGCCGATCGGGGCGCCGTTGCCGGGCGCCGCCGTCAGGATCCCGGTGACGGGGTCGCCGGCCAGCTCGGTCGCCGTCACCGCCTCCGGCGAGAGCCGGGCAAGGACGGCCTTCTGGGCCGGGGTGGCGGGCGCGTCGATGCGCCGGTACGCGGGGGCGCCGAAGCGGGCGGTCAGCTCGGCGTAGGCGGCGCCCGGGTCGCGGCCGGTGCGGGCGGTCATCTCCGCGGCGAGGAGGCAGGCGATGATCCCGTCCTTGTCGGTGGTCCAGGTCGTTCCGTCGCGGCGCAGGAACGAGGCGCCGGCGCTCTCCTCGCCGCCGAACCCGATGGAGCCGTCGATCAGGCCCGCCACGAACCACTTGAAGCCGACCGGGACCTCCAGCAGGCGCCGCCCGAGGTCGGCCACGACGCGGTCGATCATGGCGCTCGACACGAGCGTCTTGCCCACCGCCACGTCGGCGCCCCAGGCGCGGGCCCCGCCGAAGAGGTAGGCGATCGCGGCCGAGAGGAAGTGGTTCGGGTTGAGCAGCCCGGCCGCCGGCGTCACGATGCCGTGGCGGTCGGCGTCGGCGTCGTTGCCGACGGCGAGGTCGAAACGGTCGCGCAGGGCGACGAGGCCGGCCATCGCGTACGGCGACGAGGGGTCCATCCGGATCCGGCCGTCCCAGTCGACGGTCATGAAGCGGAAGGTCGGGTCGACGGCCGTGTTGACCACCGTCAGGTCGAGGCCGTAGCGCTCGCCGATCGCCGACCAGTAGTCGACGCTCGCCCCGCCCAGGGGGTCGACGCCGAGGCGCAGGCCGGACCCGCGGATGGCCTCCATATCCAGGACGGCGCCGAGGTCGCCGACGTAGACGCCCATGAAGTCGTAAGGGCGCGCGTCCGCGCGCGCGCGCTCGAACGGGATCCGGGCGATGGAGTCGACGCCCGCCTCCAGGAGGCGGTTGGCCTCGTCCTGGATCCAGCCCGTCACGTCGGTGTCGGCCGGGCCGCCGTTCGGCGGGTTGTACTTGAAGCCGCCGTCCTCCGGCGGGTTGTGCGAGGGCGTCACGACGATGCCGTCGGCGAGGCCGTCCCGGCGGCCCCGGTTGTACGTGAGGATCGCGTGCGAGAGGGCCGGCGTGGGGGTGTAGCCGTCGCCGTCGTCCACGAGGACGTCGACGCCGTTCGCGACGAGGACCTCGAGCGCCGTCCGCGTGGCCGGCTCCGAGAGCGCGTGGGTGTCGCGGGCGAGGAAGAGCGGCCCGTCGATCCCCTGCATCCGCCGGTAGCGGGCGACGGCCGCGCTGGCGGCGACGACGTGGGCCTCGTTGAAGGACCGCGCCAGGGACGAGCCGCGGTGCCCGGACGTCCCGAAGGCGACGCGCTGGGCCGGGACCGACGGATCGGGGGCGTCGTCGTAGTACGCGGCAAGGAGCCGGTCGACGTCGACGAGGATCGACGGTTCGGCCGGCCGGCCGGCGCGCTCGCTGACGGTCATCGTGCTCGTCGCCTCCTGCTCTCCTCGACGTCGGCTCGCCGTGCTCGAAGAGTAGTCGCCCGTGCCGGTTCCTCGCCGAGTCCGCGCGCCGGTCGGCCCGGTGGGGCGGCCGACCCATCGAACCGGCGCACCGTCCGCGCGGAATCGCACGTGAAGTACACACCCCGGGCGCCGGCAGCAGCCTCGATCCCCATGTCCCGCCCCGCGGCGACCACCGGACCGACACGCGCCTCCCGCCACGAGCACAGAACGCGCGGGTCCGGCGGCCCCGGAACCTGCCGGGAGGAGCAGCCGGCCGGCCGGCGACCACGCCGAAGGCACGCCGGCGGGCGGGGTGTTGAGATGACGTGCAATCCCGCAGGTGAACGGGAGGATGGGCGCCCGGGACGCCGGGCCCTTGACAACCGACGGCGCCGCGCACGAGCCGGCCTTCGCCGGGGCCCATGCAGATGGCGATCGCGCGCCTACACTCTTGATCGACAGGCCGAGCACCCGACGCGAAGGAGTGCGGACGTGACGACGGAACACGGCGAAAGGGCGACGGGGCCGCTCTCCCCGACCGAGCTGGAGCGGATCAACGCCTACTGGCGGGCCGCCAACTACCTATCGGTCGGCCAGATCTACCTGCTGGACAACCCGCTCCTCCGCGAGCCGCTGGGCCCGGAGCACGTGAAGCCGCGCCTCCTGGGCCACTGGGGCACGACGCCCGGGCTCAACTTCATCTATGCCCACATGAACCGGGTCATCCGGAACTGGGACCTCGACGCGATCTACATCATGGGCCCCGGGCATGGCGGCCCGGCGACCGTGGCCAACGCCTACCTGGAGGGAACGTACTCCGAAGTCTACCCGAGCATCACCCGCGACCTCGACGGGATGCGCGCGCTGTTCCGCCAGTTCTCCTTCCCCGGCGGGATCCCCAGCCACGTCGCGCCCGAGACCCCCGGATCGATCCACGAGGGCGGCGAGCTTGGCTACGCCCTCTCGCACGCCTACGGCGCTGCGTTTGACAACCCGGACCTCGTGGTCTGCGCGGTCGTCGGCGACGGCGAGGCGGAGACCGGGCCGCTGGCCACGAGCTGGCATTCGAACAAGTTCCTGAACCCCGTCCGCGACGGGGCCGTCCTGCCGATCCTCCACCTCAACGGCTACAAGATCGCCAACCCGACGGTCCTGGCCCGGATCCCACGGGACGAGCTGCGGGCCCTCATGGAGGGCTACGGGCACAACCCCTACTTCGTCGAGGGCGACGATCCGGCGCTCGTCCACCAGCAGATGGCCGCCGTCATGGACACCGTGATCGAGGAGATCCACGCCATCCAGCGGGCGGCGCGCGAGGGCGGCGTCACGGAGCGGCCGCGCTGGCCGATGATCGTCCTCAAGACCCCCAAGGGCTGGACCGGTCCGAAGACGATCGACGGCAAGCAGGTCGAGGACACCTGGCGCTCGCACCAGGTGCCGATGGGCGAGGTCCGGACGAACGCCGCGAACCGCGCGATCCTCGAGACCTGGATGCGCGGCTACCGGCCCGAGGAGCTCTTCGACGCGAACGGCGCCCTCGTCCCGGAGCTGGCCGAGTTCCCGCCGCGGAGCTACCGGCGGATGAGCGCGAACCCGCACGCCAACGGTGGCCTCCTCCTCCACGACCTGGCGATGCCGGACTTCCGCGACTACGCGGTGGACGTGCCCGCCCCGGGGGCCAGCACGAGCGAGGCGACCCGCATCCTGGGGACGTTCCTGCGCGACGTCATGGACCGCAACCGCGAGAACTTCCGCGTCTTCGGCCCCGACGAAACCGCCTCGAACCGCCTGGGCGCCATCATGGAGGTGACCGACAAGACGTGGATGGCCGAGATCATCCCGGGCGACGACGGCCTCGCCCCCGATGGGCGGGTGATGGAGGTCCTCTCCGAGCACCAGTGCCAGGGCTGGCTGGAGGGCTACCTCCTGACCGGCCGGCACGGCCTCTTCAACTGCTACGAGGCCTTCATCCACATCATCGACTCGATGTTCAACCAGCACGCGAAGTGGCTGAAGGTGACCGCCGACATCCCGTGGCGGCGCCCGATCGCCTCGCTCAACTACGTCCTGAGCTCGCTCGTCTGGCGCCAGGACCACAACGGCTTCAGCCACCAGGACCCGGGCTTCATCGACCACGTGGTCAACAAGAAGGCCGAGCACATCCGCGTCTACCTGCCGCCCGACGCGAACACGCTCCTCTCGGTGGGCGACCACTGCCTGCGCAGCCGGAACTACGTCAACGTGATCGTGGCCGGCAAGCAGCCCGCGCCCAACTGGCTCTCCATGGACCAGGCGATCCTCCACTGCTCGCGCGGAATCGGGATCTGGGACTTCGCGAGCAACGACCAGGGCAACGAGCCGGACGTCGTGATGGCCTGTGCGGGCGACATCCCGACCCTGGAGACGCTGGCCGCGGTGGAGATTCTCCGCCAGAACCTCCCCGACCTGCGGATCCGGGTCGTCAACGTCGTGGACCTCATGCGGCTCCAGCCGGCATCGGAGCATCCCCACGGCATGACCGACCGGGAGTTCGACTCCCTCTTCACGACCGACAGGCCGATCGTCTTCGCCTACCACGGCTACCCGTGGCTGATCCACCGGCTCACCTACCGCCGGAAGAACCACCCGAACCTCCACGTGCGCGGCTACAAGGAGGAGGGCACGACCACGACGCCGTTCGACATGGTCATGCTCAACGACCTCGACCGGTTCCACCTCGTGATCGACGTCATCGACCGCGTGCCGGGGATTTCCGCCCGGGCGGCGCACCTCCGCCAGCGCATGGTCGACCGGCGCCTGGAGTGCCGCGCCTACACGCGGCTGGAGGGCGAGGACGCCCCCGAGATCCGGGGCTGGACGTGGTCGGCGTAGGAGGCGGCGGCATGGGCGGCGACGGCGGCATGGGCAGCGACGCCGGGACCTCCCGGATCCTCGTCGTCAACGCGGGGTCCAGCAGCCTCAAGCTGCGCGTCCTCGACGCGGCCGACGCCGTCGTCGCCACGGCCGACCTGCCGGCCCCGCGCGGGTCGACCGACGCGGGGGCCATCGCCGAGGCCGTCGCCAGCTTCGGCGCGATCCGCGCGGTCGGCCACCGGATCGTCCACGGCGGGACGCGGTACAGCGGGCCGGTCCTCCTCGACGAGGAGGTCGAGGCGAACCTGCGGGCGCTCACCGACCTCGCCCCGCTCCACCAGCCGAAGTCGCTCGCGGCGCTGGCCGCGGTGAACGCCATCCTCCCCGAAGTCCCGGCGGTGGCCTGCTTCGACACGGCCTTCCACGCCGGAATGCCGGCCGCCGCCACGACCTACGCCATCCCGCCGGAATGGCGCAAGCGCTGGGCGCTCCGCAAGTACGGATTCCACGGCCTGTCGCACGCCTACGCCTCGCGCCGGGCGGCTGAGCTGCTGGGGCGGCCGGTGGAGGAGCTCCGGATCGTGACCTGCCACCTCGGCGCGGGCGCGTCGCTGGCGGCAATCCGCGGCGGCCGCTCGGTCGACACGACGATGGGCTTCACGCCGCTCGATGGGCTCGTGATGGCCACCCGCTCCGGCAGCATCGACCCGGGCCTCGTCCTGTGGCTCGAGGAGCACGTCCGGATGCCGCCGGCGGAGCTGGCGTCCACGCTGGAGCACCGCTCCGGGCTCCTGGGCCTCGCGGGGACGGCCGACATGCGGGCGATCCTGGCGGCGGAGGCGGCCGGTGACGAGGCGGCGATCCTCGGCCTCGGCGTCTACCTCCACCGACTTCGCGCCTCGATCGCGGCGATGGTGGCGGCCATGGGCGGCCTCGACGTCCTCGTCTTCACCGGCGGCGTCGGTGAGAACGCTCCCGCGATCCGCGAGCGGGTGGCGGCCGACCTCGGCTACCTGGGCGTCGCGCTCGATCCGGCGGCCAATGCCGGCATCCGCGGCGATGGTGAGATCGGCGCGGCGGGCGCGCCCGTGCGGGCCCTCGTCATCGGCGCCCGCGAGGACCTGGAGATCGTCCGCGAGGTGCGGGCCGTCCTGGGGCTCCCCGGCACTTCGGCCTAGGCGCTCCCGCGGGGAGCCTTCGGTCGCTTCGGCAGTGGCGGCGGCCGTCGCGAGCGCGTACCGTCCACTCGGGGCCGAATACCGGAGGACGGGCGATGCAGACGCTTCCCGCTGTCTCCCACGAGCACCACGACCGGCTGCTGGCGATCGTCAACGGGCTGAACGAGATGGCCGATTGCTCGGACGGCGATTGCCTGGACACGAGCCGGCTCATGGAGGCTCGGCCGGCGATCGAGGAGATCCACCACGGCCTCACGACGCTCCTCATCCCGCACATGGACGTGGTCGAGGCGGCCGTCTACCCCACCCTCGAGCGCCTCCTGGCGGGCCGCGAGGCCACCCTGCCGATGCGGCACGAGCACGCCGAGATCCGCCGCCTCGCCGCCATCGTCGGGCGCTTCGTCGAGCACCCGGAGGCCCACGTCGACCGCGGGACGGTCCTGCTCATGCGCCGCTCCCTGCTCCGGCTCTACGCCATCCTCAAGGCGCACCTCATGGAGGAAGACCTGTACCTCCCGATCCTCGAGGACCGGCTCACCGAGGAGGAGGCCGCCGACCTGGCGCACGCCCTCGACCACGTGGCGACCGGGACGATCTAGCGGCGCGGCGGATCGACGGGTACCCTGCCCGCCGCGGCCGTGGTCAGCGTGTGGCCGGGCGAGCCGCGGAGGACCCCGCGGTGGTCATCGACCGCACGGCGACCACGAGGAGGGCAGTCATGAGCACCGCCGAGGTGAGGCACCAGGCGCACGTCGCGCCGATCACGAAGGGCTCGAGGAAGGTCAGGTAGACCGAGAACGCCGTGCCCCCGAACGCCATTGCCAGGAGGGCGAGCCTGGCGACGCGGGCGACGGCCGGGGCGGCCCGGACGCCGACGACCCAGGCGGCGAGGATCGCGGCGTACGCGACGACGCCGAGGACGCCGATGGGGACGAGGCCGAAGAGCCGGGCATACTCGCTCTGCTGGACCGTGTTGCAGTCGCCGACCGGCCCGCAGACCGCCTCGACCGAGGCCGTCTCGACGAAGGCGAGGTACGCGGCGACGCCGAGGCCGGCGAGGGCGAGGAGCGGGATGATCGCCGACGGCGCCCGCCCCACGAGCCCGGCGCCGGCCCGCCACGCGGCCACGCCGGCCCAGGCCAGCACGACGAGCATCCCTGCCAGCACGACGAGCGCCAGCGTGTTGCCCGCCGGATCACGGCCCAGCCGATCGAGCGGCCCGGAGGGGATCGCGGCGGGTGCGGCCATCGCGGTCGGACCGGCGGCGTTCGTCGGGGCCGGGTCCGCAGACGGCTCCGCGGGCGAGGCTGCCGCACTCGGGGCCGGGGCCGCGGACTGCGCAGGAGACGGGGTGGGGTTCGCCGCCGCGATGGCCTCGGCCAGCCCGGGGACGTCCGGCCAGTCGGCGCCCCCGGCCGCGAGGAGCTCGTCGACCAGCGACGGGAAGCGCTCCGGGATCTCGCCCGATCCGACGAGGGCGGTGTCGGCCACGATCAGCGTCGGGACGCCGATCCGCTCCTGCAGGTCGAACCGCACGACGGATGCCTCGTAGAGGACCGCGCCCTGCTCCTGCGTCACGTCGACGAGGACGATCTGCAGGCGATCGCCGTGCCGCTCCAGGAGGGGCGGGAGGTCCACGTTGATGACCTGCTCGCAGTGCGGACAGGACGGCGAGAAGAAGAGGACGGCACGGACGACCGGCTCGTCCGCGCGCACTGCCACGCCGCCCGCGAGGGTCACGAGCAGCAACCCGGCGAGGGCCAGGCTTCAAAGGAGCCCGCTCAAGCCCATGGATCGATCGTACGCCTTCCCGGCCGGGTCCTTCCCGGCCGCCGGATGGCCGGCACAGACGCGTCGTTCGGCACTCGCGCCGCTGCCGCGCCCGGCGTTCAATCGGGGCGGAAGGAGCGTGCCATGACCGAGACACGCGTGGCACCCGGGCCGATCGCCGCGACGGAGGAAGCCGCCGAGGAGCCGCTCGAGGAGGGCCTGATCGCCGGTCGACCGCTGGAGGACCGGAGCTTCGAAGTCGTCGAGGTCGGCGTCGGCGCCTCGGTCGGGATCGCGATCGGGGCGGCCGTCGCGGGACCGATCGGGGCGGCCGCCGGCGGGGTGATCGGGGCGGCGGCGGGCCTCGTGGCCGGCGAGGCGATCGAGCGAGCCGCGGGGCACGCCGCGGAGACGACCGACGCGACCGAGTGACGAACGGGCGATCCGGGACGTTCCGGACCGGCCCCGCCGTCAGGGAATCGGGGCGACGTCGAGGAGCGTGCTCCGGGCGAGCGGGTCGCCGGCCGGCCGACGAGCGTTGAAGACCGCGACGAGGACGTTGCCCGACACCGTCTTCGCGCCCGCCGAGCCGACGAGCGTGACGCTGACCAGGCGGCCCGAGACCCCGCGATCGCGCAGGTCGAGCGCTGCCAGCGTCCCGACGTTCGTCCGGCTGTCGGCGGCGAAGATGGCGGAGAGCTGGGCCAGCGAGTACGTGTTCGTCTGCCAGGTCGCGTGGGGCGAGGTCGCGTCGTAGGGGATCCCGTTGGCGTCGCGGTCCGCGGAGCCGCGGAGGAAGCCGACCGGCGTCGCGACCCGAGCGCCCGTCGCCGAGACGTAGACGTTCTCGTTGTGCTCGGTGGCCCCGCCGGCGGTCGAGTGATAGAGCGCGCTGGCAACCGCGGTTCCGCTGTAGAGGACCTGGTTGGCCGTCTCCGCGATGACGGCGTCGGCCGCGGCGGCCTCGGCGCGGACGCCTCGATAGACCTGCGAGCGGGTGTCGTCGTAGACATCGAAGGGCGAGGTCCCGGGGCGAAGGCGGGCGGCGGCGTACGAGCGGGCCGCGATCGTCTGGGCCGTGCGCGCCGCCACGGGCCACGAGGTCGGCATCTCGACCGGCACGACGCCCCGCAGGTACGACTCGAGGGGCAGCTCGTTCACGACGTCGGCCTTCGCGCCGGAGAGGATGATCCGGAGGGTCCCGCGGAACGTGCCGTAGGTGGAGGAGCGGGCCGGCAGCTGGAGCGTCGCGGCCGGGCTCACGCCCTGGACGCGGAGGTCGGCCGGGGCGGGGGCGTCGTGGAGGACCGCGCCGACGGCGTCCACGATCGCGCGCCAGCTCGTCGTCGTGCCCGATGTCGTCGGGACCAGGCGGAGGCGGGCGTCGGCCGGGAAGATCGCCGCGACGCCGGAGATCGACCACGCGTCGCCCCGGCCATAGACCGTGAGCGGGCTCGCGGCGGTCGGGGCGTGGTTGTCGAGGAGCAGGACGCGGACGGCCGTTCCCTCGGGCACGAGCCCGATCGTCGTCCCCGGGTAGTAGTGGGCCAGGATCTCCGCCGCTCCCTGTCCGGCGAGGGCGCGGCCGCGCGCGCCGTACTGGGAGAGCCCCACGCCGTGGCCCCAGCCGCGGCCGAAGAACGTCACGCTCGGGCCGAGGGCGGTGAGCCCTCCGGTGGAGGACGGCAGCGTTGCCTCGGCCGGGGCGGGCGCGGGAACGCCGGTGGCCGCCAGCACGCCGGAGGCCGCGTAGAGCGCGGCGACGCCGTAGAGGGAGGCGACGGCGGTGCCGTTGACGTGGCTGATCCGGTACCACGTCGATCCCGACTTCCACCCGGCGCAGTCGGTGCTCCACGACGAGCCGCCCAGCACGGCATCGACCGTGAGGATCGTCCCGAGGGCGAGCCGCGTCGCGACGGACGCGCCGGTGGACGCGGCCGTGCGCAGGTTGACGTCGGAGCAGGCCGGGACCATAGTCGCGGAGGCGGGCGTGGCCGGGGCGGGATCGACGACGGGCGCAGGGGCGGGCGCGGGCGTGGCGATCGGCGCCAGCGCCGGCCCGCCGTCCGCGAAGAGACACGCGAAGTACGTCTTCGTCGTGCCGGGGGTCGTTGCGGAGCCGCAGCCGAAGCGCTCGTACGCGGCGAGCTGGGAGGTCCGGTGCGCCGTCGAGCCCATGAAGCTGCGCTGGGCCATGGCGACGGACGTTGGCGTGGTCGTCGTCCCGCCCACGCAGCTGCCGCCCGCGATGTCGCAGCCCAGCCGGTAGGTCGTCGCGGCCGAGCCCAGCGTGTTCCAGTGCAGGATCTCGCTGCGCGCCAGCGTGTAGCCGAAGACCGAGCGGACGATGTCGAGCGCGGGGTAGGACGTGGTCGTGCCGGCCTTGTAGCAGCCGGCGACGTAGTGCCCGAAGTAGGAGCGCGCGGCCATGTCGGCGGCGCGCCCGCGAAGGGTCAGGCCGGGATCCGTCGGGCAGGTGAAGGAGGCGTCCCGGGCGATGGCCACGAGCCCCGGGTCCACCTGGAACGCGGGCCGGCCGAGCGCGGCCCGATCGAGGTTGACCAGCCGCATGAGCTCGGCCCCGAAGGCGTCGGTCGTCGCCGAGGCGAGATCGGCGGGCACGGGCACAACGGCGGCGGGCGGAGCGGGGGCTGGCGGTGCGGCCGGTGCCTGCCTGAGAAGGCCGACGGCCGCGTAGAGATACGTGACCCCGTAGCGGGATCGCACCGTGGCACCGTTGACGTGGCTGATCCGGTGCCAGGTCGACCCGGCCTTGGGACCCGCGCAATCGGTGCGCCAGCTCGCCCCGCTGACCGTGGCCACCACGACGACCTTCGCGGTCGTCGCGAGCCGGGCCTTGATGGCCGCTCCGGTCGAGGCGCCGGTGCGCAGGTTCACGCCGGCGCAGGCCGGAACCATGGCCTGGGACGCTGCATCGACCGGCGCCGGCACGGCGGCCAGGCCAGCGAGCAGCAGCGCGGCGAGCACGATCGCGAACGGTAGCGCGGGCGTGCGCCCCCGGGCGGTGCGTGAACGGCGAGCGGGCACGGCGTCCTCCATCGACGCCGCCCAGCGTGGCTGCCCGGGAGGACCGCGCCCACGACCCAACGGGACCACCCGGCACCAGCCCAAAGGACTATGGGGGACGCGAGAAGGCCAGCGGGAGCCGTGATCGGGAGGACCCACTCCCCCGGATGCGGCTGCCGCTGGCCCGGAGCGCGCGAGGTGGGCGGCGCGGCCTGGTCGGTCCGCGCCGCCGTGGACCGTCGGCATGATCGGGGCCTTGGAGCTCGCGATGATCGGCACCGCGTCCTCGATCGTGATCTTGCGGCCGAGCGGCGGGTCCTCGTTGATGAGCCCGACCGGGAACACGGTGATCGCCGGGAACCACGGCCCGACGTCCGCGAAGTCGCCGGTGCAGTAGTTGAGGTGGCTGAGCTTGATGTCGCCGGTCTCGGCCGTCGCCTGGGACTCCGCCGCCATCGACTCGGCGGGCGTCGACTCCGATCACGAACCGAAGCCGGCCGCGGGGCCGGCTTCTTCGCTGTGGGCGAACAGCACGCAGGGCGCCTTCAAGGGCGGCCGTCGGCTTAGGCGCTGGGGATCACCAGCTTCGGCCTGGCAGCGGCGACGGATGCCGCCGGCGTGAGCGGTTGGGCCTCGGTGATCGGAGGAGTGCTCTCGATCGTCGTCGCCGGCGGCCTGTTCACCCTCGCGGGCTGGGCATGGCTGCTGGCCGTCGTGGTCCTGCGCATCCGGATCGTCGTCGACCTGATCGCGGTGGTGACCCAGGGCCCCGGCTCTGCGCTCGGGATCGGCGCGATCACGAACCTCGTGATCTCCGCTGTGATCCTCTGATACTTCCTCCGCCCGAGCGTCAAGGCGGCCTGCTGGTGCCGCGCGGCAGCGCGGCGGGAGAGGCGCCGCCTCGCGTGAGAAGGGGGTCCTCCGCCGGATGGCGGGAGGACCCCCTTCGACCGGTGTCAGACGGGCACTCGACCGTTACCACTTACACTTGTTGGGTGGGTTTTCGGGGTCACATTTCGCTGAGGTCTTGATCGCCTCGATGATCTCCAGCGACTTCTGGGCATCGAGGATCACGGCCTTGCCGGGCTTTCCGTCTGCATTGAACGGCGTGTACGACGGGTTGACGGCGTTGACGCCGCCATCGGTGTACGAGCCGGGGCCGGTGATGCCCTCGTAGTCGATGTCCTTGCCCGCTCGGATCAGGGCCAGACAGTCGGCGTACGTGTAGCACACCTCTCCCGGCGCGTCGCCGACCTTGAACATGGCCGGCGCCCAGTCACTCGCCTTGTAGGAACCTCCGGCCTCGACGGCCAGGGCCGTCTGGACCAGGAGGTCATAGGTCGAGAAGTGATACTGGTCCGTCGCCGGGCCGAACTTGTCGCCGTATCCGGGCGTGTTGTCCCACAACGGCTGGTAGAAATCCCACGCCGCGGTCGTGTCGTTGGGTGAGAACGCGGCGAAGCCGATGCCCTTCTGCGAGGCGATCGGCTCGGTGCCCAGCGTATTGATGAACTCCTGCAGGATCCACCCGGTCTCACCGATCCAGTTGAGCGACAGGCCGGCCTCGGCCGCCTGCTTGATCAGCGTGGCCGATTCCACCGATCCCGCCTGGACGATGACGGCGTCCGGCGCGAGGCCGGCGATTCGCTGGGCCTCGGCCCGGTAGGAGGGCTGCTCGGCCGGGACGTCGATGCGCGCCAGGACGTCGATGCCCAGTGCCTCGGCAGCCTTCTCGGCCGCGTTCGCCGCCAGCTGGAAGCCTTCGACCTGGGTGGCGAAGATCACGACCTTCTTGGCGCCGATCGAATCCGCGTACAGGCTCCCGGTCGTACCCAGGGCCTCATCGAGGCCCTGGGCCCGGAAGATCGGCTCCGCAGCCTTGCCTCCGAGATTGCCCGGGATGGCGCCGCCGTGGACCGACGGCCCAAGCGGCGAGTCCTTCTCGGCCCACCACTCCATCATGAAGTCGCGGTAGGTCCGGTACCCGTGAGCGATGCTCACCACGATCTCGGCACCGCGCTGCTCGAGGCAGGTACGGGCCGCCTGGGCTTCACCGACCGTCCCGAGATCCTCGTGGTAGGTCTCCCACGGGCGGCCCAACGGTGGGTCGAGGTTGATCACCTCCTTGATCGGGAAGACCACGTCCGCGGTGAGCGACTGCCCGTACGGCGCGAACTCGCCGGTGTAGTAGGCGAGCTCGCAGACCGCCACCGGCTCGCCCGCCGTGGGCGGCGATGCGGTGGCGCCAGGGACAGCCGTGGCCGCGGCCGTCGTCCCGGGCGTCGCAGTGGCGCCGCCGCCGCATGCTGCGGCGAGCAGGGCGAGCACCGTGATCACGACCATGATACGGCCCGATTTGATGCTGCTGACCATCATTGCGTTTCTCCTCCTATCTCGCGCTCCGACCGGTAGCCTCAGATCCTATATCCCTCCTTGAGCTGCTTGGTCGTCAGCTCGGCGGCGTCCATCACGGCGAACGCCTCGCCGAGGCTCAGCACCATCACCCGGTCGGCGACCTGGAGCGCCTTCGTGGCGTTCTGCTCGGCGAGGACGATGGCGACGCCCCTGGTCTCGTGGATCTCCTTGATCTTGTCGAAGAACATGTCGACGTAGAGCGGGGAGAGGCCGGCCGTGGGCTCGTCGAGGAGCAGCACCTTGGGGTCCTGCATGAGGGCACGCCCGCACGCCACCATGCGTGACTCGCCGCCGCTGAGGGTCCCCGCCGGCTGTGCCTGCATGGCCCGGAGATCCGGGAACAGCTCGAACACCTCGGCCATCCGCTCGTCTCGCGGCCGTCCGCCGATCATCCCCCCCACGCGGAGGTTCTCGAGGACGGTGAGGTTGGGGAAGGTGCCCTTCTCCTGGGGCACGTATCCGATCCCGCGGCCGGCGGTCTCGTACGGAGGCAACGTGGACACGTCCTCACCCTGGAACCTGATCTTCCCCGCCATGAGGGGGATGAGGCGCGCCAATGTCGCCAGCAGCGTGGTCTTCCCCGCACCGTTGGCTCCCAGCACGGCGAAGATCTCGTCAACGACGGTGAAGTCGAGCCCCTTGAGGACGGTGACCCCGTGGTAGCCGCTGCGCAGGCCTTCGACCTCGAGGGTGACGGATCCGGCCGTCTCAGACATGGCCCTCTCCCAGGTACTTCTCGACGACGGTCCTGTGCTCGCGGATCGAGTGCGGGTCGCCTCGCAGGATGACGCTGCCCTCGGCCATGAAGTGAACCTCGTCGCAGAGGTTCCAGATGACGTTGAGGTCGTGCTCCACGACCACCACCGAGGTGCCGGCGGCGGCCAGGTCTCTGATCACGGTCATGACCTTCTCGGTCAGGTCGTCGGGAAGGCCGGCCGTCGGCTCGTCGAGCAGGAGGAACGTGGGCCGCAGGAGCAGGCAGCGGACGATGTCGAGCAGCTTCTTCTCGCCGGCCGACATCGCGAAGGCCGTCGGGTCGGCGAACTCGAAGTAGTCCAGGTGCTGCCGGATCTCGTCCTCGTGCTGCTCGAAGACCGTCCGCTCGCTGAAGATCCGATGCGGCTGCTCGTACTTGGCCTCGGCCACGGCGAGCAGGAGCGAATCCCAGATGGTGAGCTTGTCGAAGTCCATGATCACCTGGTTGCTCTTCACGACGCCGTGACGCGCCATCCGGTCGGCGGGCAGGCTCGAGAGCACCACCTCGCGTCCCCCGGAAGGGAGGAGGGAGATCTTGCCGCGGTCGAGCGAGGTCGAGTGCATGATCATGCGCATCAGCGTCGTCTTGCCGGCGCCGTTGGGTCCGATGAGGCCCTCGATCGGCCGGGCGCCCAGGACAAGCTCGTCGATGTCCACCACGACGCGGCCGGAGAAGCTCTTGACCGCCCCCTCGATCCGGATCTGGGGACGGGTCACCGCCACGGCGTCGACGACGTCAGCGACCATGCATGCGCCTCATCAGCTTGTCGCGCCGCATGTCGCCGAGCACACCCAACGGCCGGAACAGCAGGACGAGGATCAGCGCCAGGCCGAACACCGCCTCTCGCAGCACGGGGATCGCCTGGGTGTACCACTCCCGGGGGAGGGGCAGATAGGACTGGACCACGATGTCGAAGAGCCCCACCGTGAGGATGACGCCGACGACCGCCCCCCAGACTCGGGCCGATCCTCCCAGCACCAGCCCCACCATCGCGGCGAGGGTGATGTCGACCCCGAGGTTGGCGGTCTCGAGGGTGCGCACATTGACCCCGTACATCGCGCCGAGCAACCCCATCCCCGCCGAAGCGACGGCGAACAGCCAGAGTTTGGTGCGGAACGTCGGCTTCCCCAGGCTGCGGGCCAGCGGCTCGTTGCCGCCCACGGCGATCAGGAGGCGCCCGTAGGGCGAACGGTGGACCCGCCAGACGAAGGCGAGGATCGCGGCGACGACGGCGGCGACGATCAGCAGCCACAGGAACTCGTTGTCCTTGACGCTGCCGATGTCGAAGGGGAAGTCGAGCCCCCCCAGGCCGCGCGCACCGCCGGTGAGGTCGTCTTCGGTGGTCGCCAGGATGAGGACGGCGGTGGCGAACCCGAGCGTGCCCACGAGCACGCCGTCGGTGTCCAGGTCGGCGATCAACCATCCGACGAGGAGACCGGCCAGGCCGGCGACGATGGTCGCGAAGGCGGCGCAGACGAGGAACTGCCATGGCTCCCCGAACGGCCAGTCAACTTGGACGTACAGCACCCCGAAGACGTACATCCCGAGGCCCCAGAACCCGACGACGCCGAAGTTGGCGATCCGGGCGAGTCCCAGCTCGAGGTGGAGCAGCAGCGCGAGGCCGATCACCATCACGACCTCGAACAGCCCGGAGATCAGGAAGGCGTTGAGCCAGTCGGGGGCCATGCCACTACACCTTCGCCGTCTCGGTGAGCCGCCTGCCGCGCACCTTCAGGATGAGGACGAAGAAGACGATCAGCGCGAGCTGGGCGTACAGCACCTGGCCGAACTGCAGCGCCATGGCGGCCAGCGCCACACCCGTGCCAACCCCGACGACGATGACGCCGCCGAGCCCCCAGGAGCCTCCCACGAGGACCACGAGCAGGATGAAGAGGAACTGCCGCCAGCCGAGCAGCGGCGCAACAGACGACCCGACTCCGTAGAACGCGCCGGCCAGCCCGCCGGCGACCCCCGCGATGAACCAGATCAGCACGGTGACGACGAGCGGCCGGATCCCGCTCACCTGCGCCAGCTTCTCGTCGCTGGCCAGGGCCCGGATCTGGAGGCCGAAGCTGGATCGCTGGATGAACCAGTAGAGCCCCAGGGCGAGCGCGGCGACGCTTCCGAGAGCGAGCAGGCGGAACGACGCCACGCCGACGCCGAGCACCATGACGGTATCGGGTGGCGGGACATCGTAGAACCGCACCGGGTAGCCGAAGACGAACTGCAGGCCGTGCCGCAGGAGGATCGACAGCCCGAAGGAGATGATGATCATCTCCAGCGCGCCGACGTTGCGTTGCTTCGCCGGCCGGAAGATGCCGAAGTACGTGGCGACGCTGAGGAGGCCCGCCCCCAGCCCCGCGGGGATCAGGACGGCGTAGAAGCCGAGGCCGAACGTCGTGCTGGCCCACATCCCGAAGTAGGCGCCGAGGGTGATGGTCTCCGAGTACGCCACGTTGATGAGGCCGGTGAGGCGGTACAGCAGGGCGAAGCCGATCGCGGCGAGGACCAGGGGAGCGTGCTCGGTGAGGCCGATGACGAGGGCCTGGGTGACGAAATCCATCAGCCGTCGCCCCTAGCTCGGGGCGGGACGCGATCGCGGTGCGTGACGGTGCCGAACCGCTGGGATCCGTTGCCCTCCAACCATGCCCCTTTGGTCATCGCCCGCCCTCGCGAAGGAGCCGGTGCGCGCCACCGCTCTTGATTGATAATCGATTGTACTTCGTCCTCGTCGTCGCCGACGGAGAACCCCGGTCCGCACGCATGCGTGCAGATTATCGATTATCGAGGATGATAGACGGCGCGCAGCGGGCAATGCAAGGGGTAATCGACGACCCCGACGGGCGGGGGCAGGGCCGGAGGGCACCATGGCGGCACACCCGGGCGCGACGGAGGGCCGGCAGTTCGGCGGCCTGCTCAAGGTGCTGGCGGCGGCGGCAGCCCTCGGCACCTTGGGGCCGGTCGCGGCCCTGGCCTACGGCGAGGGCGTCGAACCCGCGACGTTCAGCGCCCTCCGGGCAGGAATCGGCGCCACGATCCTGGGCGCGCTCGTCCTCTCCCGCCGCCAGCCGTCCGTCAGCCTCGCCCGGCTGGCGCCCCGGCAGCGGGCCCTGCTCGCGCTGGCCGTGGCCGTCAACGGCCTGATGAACCTCGTCCTGTTCTTCGCCTTCGGGGCGATGGCCGTCGGGCTCGTCATGGTCATCTTCTACACCTACCCGGTGCTCGTGGCGCTGATGTCCGCCGCCCTCGGCCGGGAGCGGCTGACCCCTGTCCGGATCCTCGCGCTCGCCTTCGCCTGTGCGGGGCTCGCGCTCGTGCTCGGCAGCCAGCTCGGCCCCGAGGCCCATGCGACCGCTGCGGGCGTCGCCCTGGCCGGCATCGCCGCGACCTGCCACGCGGTCTACCTGGTGGCGATCCGCGGCGGGTTCGACGATGTGCCCGCCGTCCAGGCGACCTCGCTCGTGCTGGCGGGCGGCCTCGTGATCTCGGGCACGGCCGCGATCCTGATGAGCGGGGCCGACGTCCTCGGCCCGTGGCTCGCCTCCCCCACGGCCTGGGCGGCCATCGTGATCGCCGGGACGCTCGGCGCGGCGCTGCCGAAAGTCTGGGTCATCAGCGGCGTCCGCGTGATCGGGAGCACGCGCGCGGCCGTCCTGATGCTGATGGAGCCGGTCGTCGCGGTCGTGGTCGCCGCCCTGCTCCTCGGTCAGACCTTGACCCTCGCCGAGCTGCTCGGCGGCGCGGCCATCCTGGCCGCCGTGGTGATCGTCCAGCGCCCGGATCCGCGGGCAGATGTCGGCCGGGCCGTCGCCGGCAAGGTCCGCGCCACCGAGTAGCGGCGCGGGTGGCTGCCAGGTCCCTCCGGACCGCGACGCCACCATCCGGCCGCGCCGGTCGCCCGGTGCGGCGCCTGTCGCGCTAGTCCCCGGCAGCCTCCTCGTCGACATGTCGCCGACGCTCCACGCGGCGCCGCACCAGGAACAGGGCCATCACGTTCAGGACGATCAGGGCCAGGACGACGACCATCGCCTCGCGCCGGAAGATGCTCTCGTCGAGCCGGGCCTGGGCGATCGCCTCCGCGCGCTCCGATTTGGCCTTCGCCTCGGAGGCCGTCCCAGAGATCACGGTCAGCTTCGTGGTGTGGACGGCGGCCTGAGCCTGGATGAGGCTCGTCTTCGCCTCCGAGAGGGCGACGTCGGCGTCCTCGACGATCATGCCCACGCCGGCAGCCTCGTGGATGCGGGCTTTGGCGCTGTCGTAGGCGCCCTGCGCGCCGGAGAGCGAGCCCGCGATCGCCTCGACCTGGGTGTAGATGTCGGACTGGGGGTGGTGGCAGGTGTCGCAGCGCCGGTCGGCCTCGTTCTCGAACCGATCGAGCTCGATGCGCAGGGTCCGATCCTGCAGGTCGTGGCACGTGGTGCAGAGGTACTGCGGCGGCTCCGGGTGGAAGAAGAGCTTCTCCGAAGGCTGGGCCACGTCATGCGTGCCGTGGCAGGTCCAGCACTTCGGGGCCGCCGTGCTCAGCTCCGAGTGGCGGCTCTGCAGGTAGAGCTCCTGGGTGGCCGTGTGGCATTTCCCGCAGACCTCGACCACCTCGGTGTCGCGCGGCGGCTTGGCCGCGTGCGAGCCGTGGCACGACGTGCAGCTGGGCGCCCGCACGTCGGCATTCTCGAGGAGGGCCACGCCGTGGACGCTCTTCGAGTAGATCTCGTACTGGTTCGTGGGGATCCCGTACGGCTCCATCTTCGCGGCGTCGGCGTGGCAGGTCGCGCAGAGCCTGGGGACGTTGGGCGGGTAGACGGCGGCGGTCGGGTCGGACGCCTTCTTGACGTCGTGGGAACCGTGGCAGTCGATGCAGATCGCGACCTGCGTGTCGGCCGCG
>CAZVPS010000016.1:11263-18796 GCA_964629105.1 uncultured Anaerolineaceae bacterium | reverse complement strand
TGCGTCTGACCTGCGAGAACCTGCAGGCGGGCACCGACCGACCGGGCGCTGGTGCGCGGTGGTGCGTTGAACGCATGCCGAGCTGCCGCTGATGGCTGTGGCGGCAAGGGCGGCATCCGGCGCTCCGGACGTGGAACGACCCCGCCGGGTCCTGGGCCCGGCGGGGTCGTGGCGCGCGGGTCAGTCTCCGGGGCGGCGGGAGGCCCGGGTTCGGGCTGTTGCCGCCCCGGGATCAGCGCGGGTTCAGGCGGCCGTCCCGCCGCCGGGATCGCCCGACATGAGCCAGCGGCGGATCCCGTGGCCCATCCCCTTGCCGAGGATGCCGTCGAGACCGTAGTAGTTGCCGGCACCGACGATGCCGAGCCCGAGGATCACCACCGCGTAGGTCAGGTGCTGGTTGACGATGCCGAACTGGAAGTCCCAGGCGGCCACGAAGAAGAACAGCATCATCAGGGTGCCCATCGCCGCCCCGAAGCGGGTCAGGAGGCCAAGGATGAGCGCGACCCCGATCCCGAACTGGCCGAGCGGGACCAGGAACCCGATGACCGTCATCGCCGTCTCGTTGCCGGCCAGGCCCACCCAGACGTCGTGGGTCGGGTTGAAGACGGCGCCCTCGGCGACCTCGCCGGTCACGAACGGCCAGCCGAGCGATCCGCCGGTGGCGAACTCCAGGAACCCCTTCGCCGACCAGGTGCCCAGCCCTCCGCCGATGATCTTCTCGAGGCCGGCCCACAGGAAGATGACGCCGATGACGATCCGGCCGATGGCGACGGCGAGTGCATGCTTGCGATCGTTGATCTGCATGGGGACGCAGACTCCCTTCTTCGTGGCGCTCGCCGCCAGGAACGGCGACCTGCCTGACTGCTCCCGGACGCTCGTCATATGCGCATATGCAGATCCGGGCCGTTGACGCCCGCAGGATGAAGCCTGCGGCCTGTCCAGCGCAAGTTGCGCGCCGCGGTCCCGGCAGCCGGGGCCGGTCCAGCGGGGGCGGGTCCATGCACGGTTTCGGGTCCCACCACGCTGCGTTCGGTGGCCGATCTGGGCCCCGGCGGCATCCTGGGCGTCGAACGGAGCGTGCTCGACCGGGATTCCGTGCCCGACCTGGGCGGGAGGGCGCCGTCCGGAGTCCCGGGCCCTCCCCGGCCGGCGCGCGCACGATCCGGCCGGCGCGCGCGCCCGATCCGGCACGGAGAACGGGCTGCTTCGTGGGGAGCGGGGCCGGGCGGCGGTCGGCGCCGGCGGCCGAAAGCGTCAGAGGGAGGGGTGCGCCTCGTGGAGGAGGGCCGGCTCCAGGATCTCGTCGACGAGGCCCAGCTGCAGGCACTCGTCGGGCCCCAGGAACCGCTCCCGGCCCGACCAGATGAAGCGCCGCCACCACGCGGCGTCCTTGTGACCGGTCCGGCGGGCGAAGAGGTCGGCGACCGTCCGCTGGTAGTGCTCGGAAAGCTCCTGGTAGTCCTTGAAGATGCGCTCGTCCTCGCCGGAGAGGATCCACTGCGTGGAGTGCAGCAGCAGGGTCCCGTAGCGGCCGATCGAGCGGTGGTCGCCCGCCTGGATGACGATCGCCCCCATCGAGTACGCGTAGCCCAGGACGACCGTGTTGATGCGCACGTCGTGGGCCCGCCGCATCCGGTTGATCATCTCCATCATCGCCAGCCCGTCGCCCACCGAGCCACCGCCGGAGTTGAGGTAGACGGTTATCGGCTGGTCGTGCTGCCCGTGGCGGGGGACTGCCATGAGGAGCAGGGACTTCGCGAAGTCCTCCGCGTGGGGCGGGTCGATGTCGGTGACGAAGTAGGCCCCCGTCGCGTCGAGCGCCATCCGTCGCATCTGGGCCCCGGCAAGGAGGGCGCCGAGGTCCGGCACGCGCATGCCCACATTCGCCTCCCGTCCTGCGGCGACGCGGCCCGCGCCCGCCGCCGGTCCCCCGGCCGCAGTCGGAGCGTCGCGCTCGCCGGAGCGTAGCGCGCCGCGCAGCGGCCCGCGCGTGCCGTTCGGCCGGACCTATCCTGCCGTCATGCGCGTCATCCACTCCCCGCTGCACCGGCTCCACGAGCCGCCGTTCGAGGTCTTCAGCGGCCGCCCCGGGCCGCCCTGGGAGGTGGCCGCCCGAGCGGAGGCGATCCGGGCCGTCCTCGCCGCCGATCCGGCGTTCACCCTGGAGCTCCCCGCCGAGCACGGGCTCAAGCCCGCCCTGGCCGTCCACGACCCGGGGCTCGTCCGCTTCCTCGCAGAGGCGTGGGACGCCTGGCGCGACGCGGGAGAGACGGCCGACGGCTTCATGGCCGATGCGTTCCTGCACCTTGGCCTGCGGTCGGGGGCCGGCGGCGGGATGGGGCCGGCCGGGGAGCCGCGCGCGCCCGGCGGGCGAATCGGCTACTGGTGCTTCGACACGGCGACGGCGATCACCGTGGGCGCATGGCCCGCCGCCTGCGCGACGCTGGACGTGGCGCTCTCCGCGGCGGACGCGGTCCTGGCCGGAGAGCCGGTCGCCTACGGGCTCTGCCGCCCGCCGGGCCACCACGCGGGACGCTCCTTCTTCGGCGGTTACTGCTACCTCAACAACGCCGCGATCGCCGCCGAGCGCCTGGTCCGGGCCGGGGCCGGCCGGGTTGGCATCCTGGACGTGGACTTCCACCACGGCAACGGAACGCAGCAGATCTTCTGGGAGCGCGGGGACGTCCCCTACGCCTCGCTGCACGGCGATCCCGATCGCGTCTACCCTTACTTCACCGGCCGCGCCGACGAGACGGGCGGCGGCACGGGCCGCGGGGCCACCTTCAACCAGCCACTCCCCGCCGGGACCGGCGACGACGCGTGGCTGGCCGCCCTCGACCGGGCCCTCGACTGGCTCGTGGGGCGCCACGACGGCCTGCTCGTCGTCAGCCTGGGGATCGACACCTACGGCCTGGACCCGCTCTGCGACTTCGCCCTCGCGACGCACGCCTACCACGAGGCCGGCCGGCGCGTCGCCGCGAGCGGCGCCCGGCTGGTCGTCCTCCAGGAGGGCGGCTACCACCTGCCGCAGCTGGGCGAGAACGTCCGCCAGTGGCTGCGCGGCGCGGCGGGCCTTGGTCCCGTTCCCGCGGTTTCCTGAATCGGCCGACCCACCCGGACGGACGCTGGCCGGCCCGGCCGTGCTGTCGACGCAGGCATTCCATCGTCTGAGCCGCCCCCCGCCTCGCGCCCGCCGACCGACGGCCTGCCGGGCGCCCGCACGACGGCCTGCCGCGCGCCCAGCCACAGGTCGCCGCGCGCCCTGGAGACCCGGCACCGAGAAAGAGGGGGATGTCCGCCGTCGACGGCGGCCCTCGTCGGCTACGATGCGCGCATGTTCGGCGTCGATCTGGTCATCGTCCTGATCGTCATCCTGATCGTCGTGCTCGTCTGGCGCGGCCCCAAGATCCTCCCGAAATGGGGGGAGGCGCTCGGGCGCGGCGTGAAGGCCACCCGCAAGGAAGTCGGCGACCTCCAGGACGAGATGCGCAAGCGCGACGACGGGACCCCGCCTCCGGCCTGAGGCTCGCCCGCCGCCCGCCTCCGGCCTGAGGCTCGCCCGCGGACTTCCGCTCGACTCCGGCCGCCCGCGGACTGCCGGCGCGAATCGTTCACCTGCGAACCATTCGTGTGCTAACCTTCGCCGCAATGCCGCACCCACCCCGCGAACGGGACCCGCTCTTCGACCTCGAGGGCCTCGACCCGCGCTCGGCAGCCGCCTTCGGCGCCTTCATGGTGGCCCAGCGCCTGCATCACCAGCTGATGCTGCGTGTCCTGGCCGAGCAGGAGACCCCGCCGGGCCAGGCGATCTGCCTCCGGATCCTCGCCGTGCACGAGGGCGCCACCCAGCGCGAGCTCGGGGACATGCTTCACGTGTCGGCGCCAACGGTGACCGCGATGCTCAAGCGGATGGAGCGCAACGGGACGATCGCCCGCGAGCCCGACGCGGCCGACCAGCGTGTCACCCGTGTGCGCCTGACGCCGGCTGGCCGCGGGCTCGAGCGCGGGCTCAGCGCGTTGCTCGCGACGCGGATCGGGCAGCTCCTCGAGACCATGCCGGACCTCGACCGGCGGGACCTCGCGCGACTCCTCCGCGACCTGGCCGACCGGATGGCCGGGGCGCTGGACGAGCCGCCGACGGCCGGCCCGGCCGCGGGACCGGTGCCGGCCCGGACCCTCGCGAAGGCCACGCGATGATCCACCTCCTGGTCACCTACCTGCGCCCGTACCGGCGCCAGCTCGCGCTGGTGATGGCGCTCCTTCTGGTCCAGGCGTTCGCCAACCTCTACCTCCCCGAGCTCAACGCCGAGATCATCAACAACGGCGTGGCGGTCGGCGACACGGACTACATCGTCCGGACCGGCGCGGTCATGCTCGGCGTCACCTTCCTCCTCGGGGTCGCCGCGATCGTGGGCGTCTACTGGGGCGCGAAGACGGCCATGGCCTTCGGGCGCGACGTGCGCAGCGCGATCTTCCGGACGGTCCAGACCTTCGCCCAGACCGAGGTCAACCGGTTCGGGACCGCCTCGCTCATCACCCGCAACACGAACGACGTCCAGCAGGTCCAGATGGTCGTGCTGATGGGCCTCACGGTCCTCGTCTCCGCCCCCATCCTGACGGTCGGCGGCGTGATCATGGCCCTCCGCCAGGACGTGCCCCTGTCGGGCCTCCTGGTCGTCATCGTCCCGATCATGGCCCTGGTGATCGGGGTCCTCCTCGCCCGCGCCATCCCCCTCTTCCGGGCGATGCAGAAGTTGATCGACCGGATCAACCAGGTGATGCGGGAGACGCTGGCGGGGATCCGGGTCATCCGCGCCTTCGTGCGGACGGACTACGAGGAGCGCCGGTTCGACGCCGCGAACGTCGACCTGACCGCCACCGCGCTCCGCGTCAACCGGCTTTTCGCCATCATGATCCCCGCCCTCATGGCGATCATGAACCTCCCGACCGTGGCGATCATGTGGTTCGGGGCGTTCCGGGTGGACGCCGGCGAGATGCCGATCGGCAACCTGACGGCCTTCCTGCAGTACATCATGCAGATCCTCTTCGCGATCATGATGGCCGTCGTCATGTTCGTCATGGTCCCCCGGGCGGCGGTCTCCGCGGATCGCATCCAGGAGGTCCTCGACGCTGTCCCGTCGGTCCGCGACCCCGACGAGCCGGCGCCCGCCCCGCCGGCGCGCGGGCATGTGGAGTTCCGCGACGTCGAGTTCCGCTACCCCGGCGCCGAGGACCCCGTCCTGCGCGGCATCTCCTTCACGGCCGGCCCGGGCCAGACGACGGCGATCGTGGGCAGCACCGGCAGCGGCAAGTCCACCCTGGTCAACCTGGTCCCCCGCTCCTACGACGTGACCGGCGGGGCCGTCCTCGTGGACGGCGTTGACGTCCGGGCGCTGCGCCGCGACGACCTCTGGGCGCGGATCGGGGTGATCCCCCAGCGCGGGTTCCTGTTCGGCGGGACGGTCGCCAGCAACCTCCGCTTCGGCGACGAGGCGGCGACCGACGACGACCTGTGGCGGGCCCTGGAGATCGCCCAGGGCGCGGACTTCGTGCGTGAGATGCCGGAGGGGCTGGCGACCCCCGTCAGCCAGGGCGGCTCGAGCGTCTCGGGCGGCCAGCGCCAGCGCCTGGCGATCGCGCGAGCGCTCGTGAAGCGCCCCCCGGTCTTCATCTTCGACGACAGCTTCTCGGCCCTCGACTTCACGACGGACGCCCGCCTGCGCGCCGCGCTCGGCCGCGAGCTGGCGGATGCGACGGTGATCATCGTGGCCCAGCGGGTCGGCACGATCATGCACGCCGACCGCATCGTGGTGATGGAGGACGGCGGGGTGGCCGGAATCGGGACCCACGCCGAGCTCCTGGAGACCTGCCCCACGTACCGCGAGATCGTCCTCTCCCAGCTGACCGAGGAGGAGGTCGCGTGAGCGGGCCGGGCATGGGCGGAGCGCGCCGACCAGGCGGTCGACCGATGGGCGGCGGCCCCGGCGCCCACGGCCCGGGCGGCTTCGCCATGATGCCGGCCGCGAAGTCGAAGGACTTCCGGGGCTCGTTCCGCCGCCTCCTCCGCGAGCTGCGGCCCGAGGCTGCGCTCATCGCCTTTGTCATGCTGCTCGCGATCGTCAGCGTGGCCTTCGCCGTCGCCGGCCCGAAGATCCTGGGCAACGCCACGAACGTCATCTTCGACGGCGCCGCCGGCCGCCAGATGCCGCCCGGGGTGACGAAGGAGGAGGCCGTGGCGGCGCTCCGTGCGTCGGGGCAGGACCGCCTTGCCGACATGCTCGCGGGCATGAACGTCGTGCCGGGCCAGGGCGTGGACTTCGGCGCCCTCGGGGGGATCCTCGTCGCGCTCACCGCCGTCTACGTCGTCAGCGCGGCCTTCAGCTGGGCGCAGGCGTTCATCATGGCCGGCGTCACCCAGCGAACCGTCTACCGCCTCCGGGTGCGGGTGGACGCGAAGCTCGGCCGGCTCCCCCTGCGCACGTTCGACCGCCAGTCGCGGGGCGACATCCTGAGCCGGGTCACGAACGACATCGACAACATCGCCCAGACGCTCCAGCAGAGCCTGACCCAGCTGATCACGGCGCTCTTCACCGTGGTTGGCGTGCTGGTCCTGATGTTCGTGATCAGCCCCGTCCTGGCCGCCATCTCCCTCCTCGCGGTCCCCCTCTCGGTGGTCATCACGATCCTCATCGCGAGCCGCTCGCAGAAGCAGTTCGCGGCGCAGTGGGAGCACACCGGCGCGCTCAACGGCCACGTCGAGGAGATGCACAGCGGCCACGCGATCGTCAAGGTCTTCGGGCGGCAGCGGGAGGCGATCGAACGGTTCGACGTCGAGAACGAGCGCCTCTTCGACGCGAGCTACCGCGCCCAGTTCATCTCCGGGACCATCCAGCCCGCCATGAGCTTCGTCACCAACCTCAACTACGTGGCGATCTGCGTCATCGGCGGCCTCCGCGTGGCCTCCGGCCAGATGTCGCTCGGCGCCGTCGTCGCGTTCATCCAGTCCTCGCGCCAGTTCACCATGCCGATCGTCCAGACCGCGAGCATCGCCAACGTCCTCCAGAGCGCCGTCGCCTCGGCCGAGCGCGTCTTCGAGCTGCTCGACGAGGCCGAGGAGATCCCCGACCCGGCGGCGCCGAGCCGGCGGGCGGCCGCCGAGGGTCGCGTCGAGCTCGAGGGCGTCTCCTTCCGCTACGAGCCGGAGGCGCCGCTCATCGAGCACCTGTCCGTGGCGGTCGAGCCCGGCCGGACCGTCGCGATCGTGGGGCCCACGGGGGCCGGCAAGACGACCCTCGTCAACCTCCTCATGCGCTTCTATGACGTCGACGGCGGGCGGATCCTGGTCGACGGCGTCGACGTCCGGGAGATGGCCCGCGACGACCTGCGGAGCACCTTCGGGATGGTCCTCCAGGACGCCTGGCTCTTTGGCGGCACGATCCGGGAGAACATCGCCTACGGCCGGGAGGGCGCCACGGAGGAGGAGATCCTCGAGGCGGCGCGCGCCGCCCACGTCGACCACTTCGTGCGGACGCT
>CAZVPS010000016.1:0-11163 GCA_964629105.1 uncultured Anaerolineaceae bacterium | reverse complement strand
ACACGATCCTCGTCATGGACCGCGGGCGGATCGTGGAGCAGGGGACGCACGCGGAGCTGCTCGCCCGGCGCGGTTTCTACCACGAGCTCTACAGCAGCCAGTTCGAGGAGGCGCTCGAGCCGGCGGTGTAGCCCCGGCCCGGTCTACTCGGCGAGGATCGCGGCGAGCGCCTCGGGCTCCGTCACCGGTTGGCGACACGCGAAGCTGCGACAGACAAAGGCCGTCGGGGCGCCGCGGAGGGCGAACCGGCCCTCCAGGAGCGGCACGGCGGTGGCCTTCGGATCCGCGCCGATCGCGATCACCTGGCGCGGCCGCCAGCGGAGGTGGCCCGGCGTGCCGCGGGCGGCGGCGGCCAGCCGCTCCGTCCGCGGGTCGGTCGGGTCGCCGACGATGGCGATCTCGTCGACCGGCCCCACGTGCCAGTCGATGGCCGCGAGCCACTGGCCGAACGCCGTCGGGTGCGCGGCCGGAGCCGCCCCGACGACATGAAGCGCGGACTCGGCCGCCTCGACGTGGCGGCCTTCGCCGGTGAGCGCGGCGAGGCGCAGGATGACGGTGGCCGCCATGGCCCCGCCCGACGGCACGGCGTTGTCCTGGATCGAGCGCGGCCGGGCGACGAGCGCCTCCGCGTCGTCGGCGGTGTCGTGGAAGCCGCCTGCCGGGTCGGCGAAGTGGACGAGGATCGCGTCGGTGGTCTCGCTCGCCGCCACGAACCAGCGCTCGTCGGCGGTCGCCTCGTAGAGGGCCAGGAGGCCGTCCGCCATGCAGGCCTGGTCCTCCAGCGTCCCGGCGTGCCGTGCCTGCCCGTCCTTCCACGATCGCCCGAAGCGCCCGTCGGGGCCGCGGAGGACCGCGAGCAGGCGGCCCGCGGCACGCTCGGCGAGCGCCCGGTAGCGAGCCGCGGCCGCGCCCGGCGCCGGACCACCCTCCCGCGAGAGCAGCGCCACCGCGTCCGCCAATGCGCCCAGCATCATGCCGTTCCAGCCGGCCAGGGCCTTGTCGTCGCGGGCCGGCTGCGGCCGGCGATCGCGAACGGCGAGCAGCGCCCCTCGGGCCCGCTCCAGGAGGTCCGCCACCTCGTCAAGCGCCCGCCCGTGGCGCTCCGCGAGACCCGCGTCGCTCGCCACGCGCCGGAGGATCACGCGGCCCTCCCAGTTGCCCGCCTCGGTCACGTCGTAGGCCTCGGCGAAGAGCGGCCACGCGTCCGCCAGACCGGCCGCCACGAGGGCAGTGCGCACCTCGGCGGCGGCCCACGTGTAGGTGGCGCCCTCCTCGCCCCCGGTGTCTGCGTCGAGGCTGGCCGCGAAGACGCCGTCGGGAAGGGTCATCTCGCGGGCCACGAAGTCGAGCGTCGCGGTCGCGACCCGGAGGTAGGCGGGCTCGCCGGTCAGCGCCCACGTGTGGACGTAGACGCGGGCGAGCTGGGCATTGTCGTAGAGCATCTTCTCGAAGTGCGGCGCCAGCCACGCGGCATCCGTGGCGTAGCGGGCGAAGCCGCCCGCCAGCTGGTCGAAGATGCCGCCGGCGGCCATCCGGTCGAGGGCCCGGCGCGCGAGCGGCAGGGCGCGGGCATCCCCGGCCGCGGCCCGGCGGAGGAGGAAGTCGATCGCCATGGGCTGGGGGAACTTCGGGGCGCTTCCCCAGCCGCCGTGCTGCGCATCGAACCCGGCCTCGAGCGCTCCGACCGCGGCGTCAAGCAGGCCGGCATCGAGCGCCACCTCGCCCTCCGAGACGCGGACCCGCCGCCCGACGTGGGCGGCGAGGTTCGTCGCCGACTCCTCGAGCTCGTCCCGCCGCTCGCGCCACGCGCCCGCCACCCCGGCGAGCACGTCGAGGAAGGACGGCAGGCCGTGGCGGCGCGTGTTCGGGAAGTACGTCCCGCCGTAGAACGGGCGGCCGTCGGGCGCCAGGAAGACCGTCATCGGCCAGCCGCCCGAGCCTGTCATGGCCTGGACCGCGTCCATGTAGACGGCGTCGAGGTCGGGACGCTCCTCGCGGTCGACCTTGATCGCCACGAACTGCTCGTTGAGGACGGCGGCGGTCGCCGGATCCTCGAACGACTCGCGCTCCATGACGTGGCACCAGTGGCAGGCTGCGTAGCCGATCGAGAGGAAGATCGGCCGGTCCAGGAGCCGCGCGCGCTCCAGCGCCTCCGGTCCCCACGGATACCAGTCGACCGGGTTGTGGGCGTGCTGGAGCAGGTAGGGACTCGTCTCGCCGGCGAGCCGGTTCGCGACCATGGGCGGATGCTACCCGGCTGGTGCCGACGACGACTCTCGGGGACGCGTGGCGGGCCGACGCCCGCCACGCAACGGCCCGGACGGGCGGGCTCCCCGGCGTCGCCGACCGGTTTCCCCCAAGCCGTACTGGCAACGCGATATACCAATCTGTGATGCTCACTTGACAATCGGTGCAGTCAAGGGCAACAATGCGGCAACCGCATGAGCGAGCCAACACCACAGGGGGCGACCCACGATGTACGAGTACCGCATCCTCTTCCCCCGCCTGGGGAGCCGGGAGATCCGGCGCGAACTGAACGGCGACCCCCGCACCTCCGAGGCCCGGCGCACCGACGGCGACCTGCGCCGGACCGGCGGGGACTACCGCCCGGAGCGCCCCACCCGCCGGGAGCGTGCGTGATGCCGCACGACGCGATCGCGACCTGCCCCATCTGCAGCGGCGAGCTCGCCGTCACCCGCCTCCACTGCCGGAGCTGCGGGACGACGCTCGAGGGCGACTTCAACGTCGGCCGTTTCGCCCGGCTGTCCCGCGAGCAGTTCGCCCTCCTCGAGAGCTTCCTGCGCTCGAGGGGCAACCTGAAGGAGATGGAGCGCGAGCTCGGGATCAGCTACCCGACCGTGCGCGCCCGGGTGGATGCGCTCCTCCGCGCGCTCGGGCTCGGCGACGACGAGGCGACGACCGACGCGATCGACGCGATCGACATGCCGGCCGCCGGGGCCGCCGAGGCTGCCGGGGCTGCCGTCGACGCGGCCGCGGCCCGCCGCACGGTCCTCGAGCGCCTGGCCCGACGGGAGATCGACCCCGCAACCGCCGCAGCCGAGCTGCGCGCCCTGGGAGGCTGAGATGGCCGGTCAGAGCACCGCGGCGGGCCCCGTTCACGGCCCGCGCGTCCACGACATCGGGGCGGGCGGCGTCGTGAGCATCTCCGTCGAGGCGGACGACGTGCGGATCCGCGGGGTCGACGGCACCGAGGCCCGCGTGGTCGCACCGGCCGACGGGGCCGGGATCGAGACGTACGCCTCGCCCGGCCGCCTCACCGTCCGAACCGCCGGCGGGGCCCGCGCCAGCTTCCTCGGGATCAGGATCGGCGGCCGGGCGTTCGGGGTACACGTCTCCGGCACGATCGAGCTCGAGGTGCCCCGCGACGCGCGCGTGGAGGTCAGCTCGGCGGCGGGCGACGTGGCACTCCGCGACGTCCGCGGGGGGGCGCAGGTGCGCACCGTCAGTGGCGACGTCTCCGTCAAGCAGGCAGCCGGGCGGCTCGCCATCGACGTGGCGTCGGGAGACGTGACCGTGACGGGGGCCGAGCCGGTCTCCCTGGACGTCCATGCGGTCTCCGGCGATGTCCGGGCCCGGGCACCGCGCTTCGATCGCGTCGCCATCGAGACGATCAGCGGCGACGCGGAGCTCGGCGGGACGTTCGGAGCCGAAGCCGCCCACGTGATCACGACCGTTTCCGGCGACGTCGAGCTGGCCGTCCTCGGGGGTCTCACCGTAGAGGTCAGGACCGTGTCGGGCGACGTCAGCTGCGACCACCCAGACCGGCGCGAAGGTGACGGCCGGAGGGGACCGCTGGTCATCGGCGACGGCGCGGCCCGCCTCGCGATTCGCTCCATGTCGGGCGACGTGGAGGTCCGCGCAGGAAAGCCCGGACCCTCCGGCGACGACAGCAGCGACGAAGAGGCGGCGACCGCCCGGTTCGGGTTCCCGCCGGCGCCACCGCGGCCTCCCCTCCCTCCGCTGCCGCCGATGCCCGGTCGACCTGTGTCCCCCGCGCCGGCCGCGCCGACCGCTCCGGTCGACACCACCACGCTGGCGATCCTCGAGGCCCTCGCGCGCGGCGAGATCGACGTGGTCGAGGCCGAACGACGGCTGGCCGGCGCGCCCGCCGCGGCGGAGGCGACGCCCGATGCCTGATCCGCTCGACGACGTCCTGCGCCTCGTTGCGGAGGGTCGCCTCTCCCCCGACGAGGCGGCTCCCATCATCGACGCCCTCGCCGCCGCCCGCGGAGCGGCCGATCGTGCGAGCGCCGCGGGCGAGGGGGCACGCGAGGCAGCCCGCGAACCCGCCCGCGGAGCGGCCGATCGTGCGCGCCCGCCAGACCGGCCGGGTCCCCCGCGACGATTGCGGGTCCAGGTCCGCGACGGCGGCCGCACGGTCGTCGACCTGCAGCTGCCCGGCGTCCTCGCAGAGCTCGCCGGGGCCGTGCCCGGCATCCCCGCGGCATACGCCGACCGCGTCCGCGAGGCGCTCCGCACCGGCCTCCGCGGCCCCATCGTCGAGGTCATCGACGAGGACGGCTCGGGAGTGACGATCACCATCGACTGACCCGCGACGGCCCGGTGGCCGGGCGGCCGCGCGGCCGCGTACCATCGACCCGTGCCGCGGCTCCCGTCTCCTTCCCGCCCGCGCCTCCCGTCCGGCGCCCGCCTCGCCGTCGACGAGTGGCGCGCCTTCGGCGACCGGCGCTTCCGGACCTACCATGGGATCGGCGTGGGATCCGCGGCGGTCCTCGCGCTCGCCGGCGACGGCCTGACGATCCCGCTCCTCCTCGCCCTCGGGGCGCCGGCCGCCGTGGCGACCGTCATCGGGGTCCTCCCCTTCACGTTCTCGGCCGCCCAGCTCCTGGTCCCGTCGCTCCTCCGGCGCACCGACGGCAACCTGCGCGGCGTCACCATGGCGATCCTGGCCGTCGGCGAGACCCGCGGGTTCGTCCTGGCCGCGGTCGTCCTCCTCCACGTCGCCGGCCTTCTCCCGGCGGCTGCCGCCATCGCCGCCATCGCCGTCGTCATGTGCCTCGGCGGCGCGGCGAGCGCCATCGGGGGCGCCAACCTGCTGGCCTGGTACGGCGCCATCCTCTCCGAGCCCGAGCGCCGCTTCGTCGCCCCCCGCGTCATGGGACTCACCCAGGGGCTGGGCGCCGCTCTCCTCCTCCCGGTGGCGCTGGGCGTGCAGGCCGGCCTGCAGACGGTGGGGCTCGCGATCTTCGCCGCCGTCTTCCTCGCGGCCGGGCTGGCCGGGATCGGCGAGCTGGCGGCGGTCGTCCGCCTCCGCCGCCCGGGACGGGTGCGCGTCGCGCCACGCGGGGAACGGCCCCCGCTCTCGGCGGAGACGCGGAGCTTCGTCCGGATCGTCACCCTCGCCGCGGCCGGGGCCGGCTTCGGGCCGTACCTCTCCATCTACGCGATCAGCGTCCTCGGGGAGTCGGCGGGCTTCGCCATCCTCCTCTCGGCCGTTTCGGCGGCGGCGTCCCTGGTCGCCGCCACCGTGGTGGGCGGGCTCCTCAACCGCGGGTCCGCGTCGCGAACGCTGCGCCTCTCGTTCGTCCTGCGCGGCGGGGGGATCCTCCTTGCGCTCCTGGCGTTCCCCGGCAATCCCCTGGCCTGGCTCGTGCTCCTCGGCGTCGCCGTCGTCGTCTCCGCGGGCGCCTCGGCCGGCCTGCTGTCCGCGAACGAGCGGCTCCTCCGCCTCACCGGCGGCGTCGACCTGATCGGGGCCCAGAGCCGCTTCGTCGCCGGGACCGCGGCGGGGCTCACGGTCGGCCAGCTGAGCTCGGCGGGCATCCTCGCCATCCTGCCCGTCGCCTTCCCCACCTTCGCCATCCTGATGGCGGGCTCCGGGCTGGTGCGGCTGGTCCTGGCGACCCGGATCGACGTCTCGGCGACCTGGTCGACCGCCACCGCCGCCTTCGACGTCGCGGAGCTGCGCCGGGCGGCGACGCCGATCCCGCCGGAACCCCCCGACGATCGCGGCGGGGATCCCCCGTAGGCAGCTACGCCACCCCGAGGAGCCGCGCGAGGACCCCGCCGACCCCGATCGCCAACCCCAGCGTCGCCGCGGACATCGCGACCGCCGTCCGCCACCCCAGCTCCCCGGCGAGGGCGGCGAGGGTCGCAATGCAGGGGACGGAAACGGACGTCACGATCGCGTAGACGAAGAGCTGCCCGGGCGTCATCAGGTCGCCGAGGCTCGCGACGCCGGCCCCGGCCGTCGCGGCCGCCAGGACCAGGAGGAGCTGGAGGGCCAGCTCCTTGCGCAGGAACGCGAAGGCGAGCGCCAGGCCGGCGACCGACGGCAGGCCCAGCCACCCCACGACCACGGGGTCGAGGATGGCGGTGGCCGGCCAGACCAGCCCGGTCTCGTAGGCCAGGCCCAGGGCGATCGACCCGGCGATCATCACGGGGGCGGCCATCCGGATGAAGCCGCGGAAGCGCGCGGTGGCCTTGGCCGCGACCTGCCGCGCCAGCGGCCGGCGCAGCGGGGCCAGCTCCATGACGAGCGGCGACTGTCGGCCGGGCAGCATCGCGTTGGCCCCGATCCCCGCCGCCAGCGTCACGCCGACGATCAGGGCGAACGCAGCCGCCGTGACCGCCGGCCCCGCGAAGGGCATGAGCGCGGCCACCACGACGGCCGACCGGGCCGAACAGGGCACGAGCGTCACCAGGAACGAGGCGAGGACCCGCTCGCGGCGGGTCGCGAGGACCCGCGTCCCGTAGATCGCGGGGACGTTGCAGCCGGTGGCCGCCAGGAGCGGGATCGCGGTCCTGCCCGAGAGGCCGAGGCCGCCGAGCAGGCGGTCGGTCAGCACGGCGAGGCTCGTCAGGTAGCCGGAGTCCTCCAACGTGGCGACCAGGAGGTAGAAGAGGAGCACGTAGGGGATCCCGATCGCCAGGAGGCCGAGGATTCCCGAGTCCAGGCCCCACAGGAGCGCAGAGGCGAGCTCGGGGACCGGCACCAGCGTCCGCACGATGCCGTCGATCAGGGGCGATGCGAACGTCGCCCACGCCTCGGAGAGGAGCCCCGCGGCGGCGGCCCCCACCAGGCTGACGAGGGCGAAGGTGGCCGCGAGGACCAGGGCGAGGATCAGGAGGCCGGGCCACGGCCGGATGCTCCAGGCCCCGAGGCGGTCCGCGAAGGGCCGGCGGCGTGAATGGACGGCCTCCACCTCGGCAGCCCAGCCGGCGGCGAGGAAGCGCCGGACCGGGTCGACGAGGTCGGGCAGGAGGAGGGTGGCCGCCCCGCGCGGCGAGAGGCCGCCAGTCGCGACGAGGGCGCCGAGACCGCTCGGATCGAGGGCCGCCGCACCCAGGGCGTGGCTCGTGGGAAGCTCGCCCGCGGTGGCCGCAAGCGCCCGCTCGACGGCGGGCGGGTAGATGCCGGCGGGCATGAGTGCGCGCGGCGAATGCGTCCCCGCGTGGACGCCCCGGCGCCTGCGGGCGCGGGCGACGGCGAGCGCGACGGTGCCGGCGACGCCGTGGCCGGTTCGCGCCACCGTGCGCCGGACGGGAACGGCGAGGAGCTGCGCGAGCCGGCCGGCGTCGACCCCGATCCCATGGGCCGCCGCCTCGTCGGCGAGGTTGAGGGCGACGACCACGGGGAGGCCCAGGTCGCGGCAGGCAACGACGAGGGGCAGGTGGCGGGCGACGTCGCCGGCGTCGACGACCACGAGGATCGCATCCGGCCCGCTCGCCAGGAGCGCCGTCCAGAAGGGCGGACCGGCCACCGGGTGGTCGGTGAGCGACGACGTCCCCGGCAGGTCCACCAGGAGCGCCCGCCCGGCGCGCGTCCGGACCTCGCGCGCCTCGCGCCCCACCGTGGTGCCGGGAGCGTTCGTCGTCTCGGCGAAGCGGCCGCTGGCGCGGGCGAGGAAGGTCGACTTGCCGACGTTGGGCCGCCCCACGAGGGCGACGACGGGGAGGCCGGCGAGGGCGTGCCGGCCAGCCCCCGGTGCGGGAGCGACAGCCGTGTCCGACGCGCCGAGGCCGGCCGGGACGTGGCAGCCCGTCACGCGGACCGGCCCGGGTCGACGAGGATCCCCGCGGCCACCTTGCGGGCGATCGCGACGCGGGCGCGGCCGAGGCGCACGACGACGGGGCCGCCGAGGGGAAGCATCGCCTCGACCTCGAGGGCGTCGCCGCGGTGGAGCCCCTCGGCGGCGAGCCGGTCCGCGTCATCGGGCGGGACCGCGACCACGCGGCTGCGCGCGCCAACGGGAAGGCGGGAAAGGGGGATCGGCGGGGACGCGTCCATCGCGACGATTCCAGCGGGGACTCGACGCCTGCGCGAGTGCACACTGGCCCGTGCCGACGTGACGAAGGTCACCTTGCCTACCAATATCAGGTTCCCTTGAGTGATGCCTCCAGGGATGCTGCACCCGGAGCCTGACGTGGCGGGAAACCTCCGGACCTCCGTGCCGGATCCAACCGGGTGCCACGGGCGCACTGACGCCTGTTCGCCTTGCAGCGCCCAGGGGCCCCTGCTAGAATTGAGCATGCGTGCAGTCGTGAGCAACTGCTCACTCGACGCCCGCTCCGACGCTCCCTGCGCACCGGCACCCGAGGGCAATCTCCCCCGCACGGACGAGATCCGATGGGACCTGAAGACCTCAGCTCGGAAGACTTCGAGCAACTCGCGCGGATCGCCCATCGCTACTACGTCGACGGGCGGACGCAGGAGGAGATCGGGCTCGAGTTCGGGCTCTCCCGCCCCAAGGTCCAGCGGCTGCTGGAGCGGGCCCGCTGGTCGGGGGTGGTGGACATCCGGATCGCCGCGCCCCCCTGGCTGAACCTCGACCTGGAGACCCGCATCCGCGAGGAGTTCCGGCTCGCCGACGCGATCGTGGCCCCGCGGCGGGCGGATCCCCAGTCGCAGCGGGAGGCGGTGGCGCGCGGGGCCGCGCAGTTCCTGGAGCGGCGCCTCCACGACGGCGCGGTGATCGCCGTCGGGCACGGCCGGGACACCGGCGAGGTGCCGCGGTTCTTCCGGCCGCGGCGGCGGCTCGACTGCGAGTTCGTGAGCGCGATGGGCGGCTCGCCGCGCGTGGACACCCCAACGAACCCGAACGAGATCTGCCAGGCCCTGGCAGCCTCGAGCGGTGGGCGCGCGCGCAGCCTCTATGCGCCCGCCTACGTCGAGAACCCCGATGTCCGCGATCGGCTGCTCGAACAGGAGGCGATCGCGCACACGCTTGCAGCCGCCGCCGAGGCCAGCATGGCCCTCGTCGGGATCGGCAGCGTCGACGACGGCTGCACGATGGTCCGCAGCGGCTGCCTCTCCCTCGGGGAGATCGCCCGCCTGCGCAGCCAGGGCGCCGTCGGCGACATCCTGGGCAACTACGTCGACGCTGACGGCCGGGTGATCGCGTCGCCGCACAGCGGCCGGCTCATCGCGCTCTCCATCGAGAACCTCCACCGCATCGAGTGCGTCGCCGCCGTCGTCAGCGAGGCCGAGAAGCCGATGGCGATCCTCGGCGTTCTCCGCGCTGGCGCCGTCGACGTGCTCATCGTCGACGAGGGCAACGCCCGCGCCGTGCTGGACCTTGCCGAGCAGGGCGACCAGGAGGCACCAATTCCGCTCGACAGCCGGTCCGCCGGCAGGAGGAGGTGATCGGCCGGACGGTCTCCGCAGCCTGAGCAGATCATCCAGGAGCATCCCAGCAAGCTCGCGTCCCACCGAAAGGAGGTGTTCGCGTGCCGGTCGTGCCGACTCGCGAGATCCTCGCCCGCGCGTTCGCCGAGCGATACGGCGTCGCGGCCATCAACGTCATCAACGACCTCACGATGGAGGCCGTCCTCGCCGCCGCCGAGGAGCTGAAGGCCCCCGTCATCCTCCAGACCTCGGTCAAGCACGTGAAGATGACCGGGATCGACGCCATGTACGCGATGTGGGTCGAATATGCGAAGCGCGTGTCCGTCCCCGTCGCGCTCCACCTGGACCATTGCCCGGAGCGGGACGTGATCAGCGCCTGCCTCGCCAAGGGCTGGAGCTCGGTCCTCTTCGACGCCAGCAAGCTCTCGGTCGAGGAGAACCAGCGCCAGTGCATCGAGGTCGTCGCCGAGGCGCGCCGCTACGGGGCCGATGTCGAGGGCGAGATCGAGGGCTTCAAGCGCACGGAGGAGATGACCGGCGACGAGGCCCAGCACGTCCAGAGCCTCGAGACCGTCGTCGAGTTCGTCCGCGCAACCGGCGTCGACATCTTCGCGCCCGCCATCGGAAACGCGCACGGGACGTACAAGACCGCCCCAACCCTCGACGCTCAGCGCGTCACCGACATCGTCGAGGCCACCGGCAAGCCGGTCGCCCTCCACGGGGGCACGGGCATGTCCCCCGAACAGTTCAGCGACCTCATCGCCCGGGGCTGCGCCAAGGTCAACATCAGCACCGCGCTCAAGATCGCCTTCATGAAGTCGGGCTTCGACTTCATGACCGAGCACCCCGGCGACTACGACCCGCCCAAGATCTTCACGGCCCAGCGGACGGCCGTCATGGAGATGGCGAAGTACCACATCCGGCTCTTCGGCAGCGAAGGCAAGGCCTGGACATGAGCGCGCTCGTCTTCGACTGCGACGGCGTCCTGGCCGACACCGAGAAGCACGGCCACCTGCCGGCCTTCAACCAGACCTTCGTCGAATTCGGCCTGCCGGTCGAATGGTCGGTCGAGGAGTACGGCCGGCGCCTCAAGATCGGCGGGGGCAAGGAGCGGATGGCGAGCCTCCTCACCCCGGAGTTCGTGGCAGCCGCCGGGCTGCCCACGGACCCGGACGAGCAGGCTGCCGAGATCGCGAAGTGGCACAAGCGCAAGACGGCCATCTACACGGAGATGGTGGCCGCCGGGAAGCTGCCGCCCCGCCCCGGGATCCGCCGGATCATCACCGCGGCCCAGGACGCCGGCTGGATGCTCGGCGTGGCGTCCACCTCGGCCGAGGCCGCCGTCCACGCCATTCTCGAGTACGCGGTCGGCCCGGAGCGGGCGGCCCGCTTCGACGTCTTCCTCGCCGGCGACTGCGTCCCGAGGAAGAAGCCGGCACCCGACATCTACCTCCTCGCCCTCGAGAAGCTCGGCGTCGACCCCGCCGCGGTGCTCGTCGTGGAGGACTCGCGCAACGGCCTCGAGGCGGCGGACGCCGCCGGCCTGCGCTGTC
>CAZVPS010000015.1:0-19405 GCA_964629105.1 uncultured Anaerolineaceae bacterium | reverse complement strand
GGACGCAGTGGAGCACCGTCTTTGCCGCGACGACCATGGCGGCCCTCCCGCCGATCGTCCTCTTCGTCTTCTTCCAGCGCTACTTCGTAGCCGGTATGCGCGCCGGGAGCCTGAAGGCATGAGGAATCTGTGCGAGCAGTCGCCCCAGGCCATGTATCTCGTCCCCACGACGAACTGATGTCGAACGTAACCGACTAAGGGCCTGTAGCCGAAATGCCCCGTTCGGCAGGCGGCAAACGGGGCCCGAAAAGCGCGGAGCTGCGCTCTGATGCCGCGCCGATCGTGCGTAACGAATTCGGCCACAGGCCCTAAATGCAGGTCCGTCGCCCGTGGGTGGTGGGAAAGGGAGACCAGTGATGGTTCATCGGAAAGTTCTAGTTCTCGCAGTGATCACCGTCCCGCGACTTGAGTACTGGGACACGATCGTCGTGCAGGTCGCCCGTTGATCCGGCTGGACGTCTTCCCCGCAAGGGCGCAATTCAGACCCGGCGAAACCGTGGGATTGCGCGTGGCCGTCTCCGGACCGCCATCGGCGCGCATCCAGCTCGAAGGCACGGTCTTCGAGTTGGGGCGCCCGAGCAGCGGGATCAGCGATGGACTCGAGCTTGATCAGCACGGGAAGGGAGAGACCGTCGTCGAGGCGGCGGTCTCCTCCTCCCAGCGGGGCCAATCGGTCGGATACGCCGTCGAGCTCAGGGCGTCCGACGGCTCTCGCAGCGCGACCAGCACGACCGCCTTCGACATTGCCGACCATTGGTCTCAAGCCCCTCGGTATGGCTTCCTCTCCGACTTCAACCCTGAGGAGCCGGCCGAGGAATCGCAACGGCGCCTGGACACCCTGCTACGGCTCCATGTGAACGTCGTCCAGTTCTACGACTGGATGGCGACCCACCACACGTTCCTGGCGTCCTCCGACGAGTTCACCGACAGCCTTGGTCGTCGTCTTTCCCATGCTGTCGTCCGAAGAAAGATCGATCTCGGGCATGAGCGGGGAATGGCCGCCATCGCCTACGGGGCGCTCTACGGAGCGGAGCGTGAGTTCAGCGAAAGCCACCCGGAGTTGCTCCTCTACGACGGTCGGGGTGTGCCTCTCAGCCTTGCCGACCTGTTCTACCTTCAGGACTTCTCGGAGGCGTCGCCCTGGCGCTCCTGGATCCTCGCCGAGTACGAGCGAGCCGTCGACGTGCTGGGATTCGACGGCATCCACATCGACCAGTACGGGTGTCCCAAGCAGGCCCTGTCCCGCGTCACCGGCACCTGGCGAGCGTTCGACGCCGGCCGGGAGTTCCCCGGGTTCGTCGAGGAAGCCGGACGCCGGGTCCTGGGGCGGCGGCCGAAGGGAGGCAGCATCTTCAACTGCGTCAATGCCTGGCCCCTCGAAGCCATGGCGAACGTTGCGAGCGACGCCGCCACCTACATCGAGGTCTGGGATCCCCACAGCACCTACCGTGAGCTCTACGAGCTCGTTCGAAGAGCCCGCGAAATCCGGCCCTCGAAGCAGGTGATCCTCGCCGCATACCTCCTCCCCTTCAGCCCCGCGACGGAGCGAACGCCCGGAGCGTTGAGAGCCTTCCGCCTTGCATCGGCTGCCATTCACGGCAGTGGCGGCTTCCATCTGCTGGCCGGAGAAGGAGCGTCACTCCTGACCGAGGCGTACTACCCACGGTACGGGCGCCTCGACGACCACGAATACGCGGTGGTGCGGCGCTACTGCGACTTCATTGTCCGCAACACCGCGTTGCTGCACCAGTGGCAGGGCCACGACCTCGCGTGGACCCATGTCGGCGCCACCAACGATGCCATCACCCTGCACCACCCCGATCTTGCCGAGTACGGAGCGGGAGCGCAGCTGGGTTCTTTGTGGGTGATCGCTCACAAGCTCGGGAGGATCACCTCGCTGCAGATCATCAACCTCCGAGGCATCACGACCGACCGATGGAATGTCGTGCATGAAGCCTCGCCGCAACCGATGGAGGATGTTGAGATCCGTGTCCAGACGCTTGGTGGGGTCAGTGCGGCCTGGTGGGACACCCCGGACGACGAGGTCGGCCTACCGCGGCCGCTCTCATTCGTCTCTCGGGACGAGCCTGGCGGTCATGTCATTCGTCTGCGCATCCCCCGGATCGACATCTGGAGCACGGTCTGGTGGGTCGAAGAGGAGTGGTCACCCGCTTTCGAGGGGGGGATTGCGGAGGCGCCAACGCGTTCCATCGACTGAGAGCCTTACCAGCGATGAGACGCCTTGCAGCTGCGGAGAAGCGGCCAAGCAGGTCGACGCGCTCCTGAAGTAGCCACTGGAGCGAGGGCGGCCGTTACTCCTCCGGCCGCCCTCGCTCAATCCATCCTCAGCGAACGACCCTGCAAGGAGCGTCAATCGATGGTCACGGTCCAGCGCGCCCAGCTGGAACGCCTCGCTCGCTGGAGCGTGGGCGTCATCTCTCGGGGCCAGCACCAGAGCGGGGCCTACCTCGCCTCCCCCAATTTCCGGGTCTACCGCTACTCCTGGTTTCGCGACGGAGCGTTCATCGCGGACGCCATGAGTCGCGCCGGCGAGATCGCCTCGGCGGAGGCCTTCTTCGGCTGGTGCGCCGGGATCCTCGAGGCGCGCCGCGAGCGGATCGAGACGCTCATCGAGCGACACCGCGCCGGAGCCACGATCGAGACCGACGAGTTCCTTCATGCCCGCTACACCGTCGAGGGCAGGGAAACCGGCGAAGAATGGACGGACTTCCAGCTCGATGGCTACGGCGCGTGGCTGTGGGCGCTCGACGAGCACAGCCGGCGGCACGGCCGGCCGATCGAGCCGTTCGTCGCCGGGGCCGCCCTGTCCGCCGCCTACGTCGCCGCCTTCTGGACCCATCCCAGCTACGACTGGTGGGAAGAGCACGCCGTCGAGCGGCACACCTCCACCCTGGCCGCGATCCACGCCGGGCTGCGGGCCGCCGAGCACTGGCCCGAGCTCCCGCCGGCGCTGCGCTCAAGCGCCGCACACGCGGCGTCCGAGATGGCGGAGCTCGTTCACGCCGACGCGGCGCGCCTCGGCCATCTGCCCAAGTGGCTCGGCGGCGACACGGTCGACGCCAGCCTCATCGCGGTCGCAACCCCGTTCGCGATGCTCGCGGTGGACGACCCGCTCATGGCCGCGACGGTCGACGCGATCGAGGCCGAGCTGGTCCACGCCGGCGGCGTCCACCGGTACGCGCTCGACACGTACTACGGTGGCGGTGAGTGGCTGCTGCTGGCCGCCCTGCTCGGCTGGTACCGGGCCCGAACCGGCCGGACGGACGAAGCAATGGCCCAGCTCGAGTGGGTCGCTCGCCACGCCACGCCGGAGGGCAACCTGCCAGAGCAAGTGGACGATCACCTCCTGGCGCCCGAGCGACAGGCCGAGTGGATCGAGCGCTGGGGCCCGGTCGCGACCCCGCTGCTCTGGTCGCACGCGATGTACCTGACGCTCGCGCTCGAGCTCGGCGTCGTGGTGGCGCCGGTCGAGGCGCCGGTCGAGGCCTCGGCCGACATTCCGGTCCGGGACCGATGATCCGGCATCGCCCCCACGGCCTGGGCCATGCCTACCGGCTCGAGCCGGACCAGCGCGTCCCGGCCCGCCCGATCGAGGGCGAGCCGATCATCCTGGGTGCGACGACGGGTTCCAACGTCACCGACCTGTCGGTCGAGCTGACGATCGACCGGCGGACCCGCCGGCTGCCGCTCGAACCCGTGCGGGTCGGAAGCGGACCCACCGCCGGCGCCAGCTCCACGGCGGGGCACCTCGCCGCCGCCGCGGCCCGCCTGGTCGGCCGCGGCCGGCAGGCCTGGTCGGTTCGCCTCGATCCACTCGTCGCCGGGACGCACGTCGCCTACCGGTTCGTCGCCGATGGACGGCGCCAGCGCACTCGCCGGTTCGGCTTCGTCGTCGCCGGTTGGTCCTCGGCCGGCTGGCGACTTGCCGCCGAGAAGGTCGGCCAGGCGTCCGATCGGATCGTTGCCGACAGCGTCGCCTGGCTCCGTGCGGACGGCGGCCCGATCCGCGTCCGGTTCGCCCTTCGCCTCGCGGCCGAGGAGCGCGTGATCGGCTTCGGCGAGCGCTTCGACCGGCTCGACCAGCGCGGGCGGCGGCTCGACGTGACCGTCTTCGAGCAGTACAAGGGCCAGGGCGCCCGCAGCTACATGCCGATGCCGTTCGCGATCGTCGTCGGCGCTGACGGCTGGGGCTTCCATGTCCGGACCTCGCGACGGAGCTGGTACGACGTCGGGGTGACGGATCCGGATCGGCTGTGGGTCGAGGTCGAGCTCGACCCGGACGAGCCGGATCCCGAGGTTGGCGTCGCCCTCTACGGCGGGAATCCCGCCGACGTGCTCGAGGCGTTCCTGCGCGAGACTGGGGTGCCGCGCGTGCCGCCCGACTGGGTCTTCCGCCCGTGGATGAGCGGCAACGAGTGGAACACGGAGGCACGCGTCCGGGCCGAGGTCGAGCGAAGTCTCGCCGAGGGCATCCCCGTCGGCGCGGTCGTCATCGAGGCGTGGAGCGACGAGACGACGTTCGTGGCCTTCCGCGACGCCCGCTACTCCATCCACGAGGACGGCGCGCCCCACCGGCTGGCCGACTTCGAGTTCCCCCCGGATGGCGCCTGGCCGGACCCGAAGGGGCTCGTCGACTGGCTGCACGAGAACGGCATCCGGCTCCTGCTCTGGCAGGTCCCGCTCCACAGGGCACGCCCGGCTCCCACCGGCCAGGCGCTCGCCGACCGCGAGACGATGGTTGCCCGCGGCTATGGCATCCGCGAGGCGGACGGCCGGCCGTACCGCAACCGCGGCTGGTGGTTCCCCGGCTCCCTGATGCCGGACTTCACGAACCCGGAGGCAAAGGCGTGGTGGATGGCCAAGCGCCGCTACCTGGTCGAGGAGCTCGGCATCGACGGCTTCAAGACCGACGGCGGCGAGCACGCCTGGGGCCACGACCTCCGGTATGCCGATTGGACGCGCGGCGACGTGTCGAACAACCGCTACCCGGTGCTCTACGCGGCCGCCTACCAGGAGCTGATGGCGACCTGCGATCGCGAGCCCGTGACCTTCAGCCGGGCGGGGTTCACCGGCGCAGCCACCGTTCCCTGCCACTGGGCCGGCGACGAGAGCTCGACCTGGGAGGCGTACCGCGCCTCGATCATCGCCGGGCTGACCGCCGGTGCGAGCGGCGTCATCTTCTGGGGCTGGGACCTGGCCGGCTTCTCGGGCGAGATCCCGAGCGCCGAGCTCTACGTCCGGGCAACGGCGATGGCCGCCTTCTGCCCGATCATGCAGTACCACTCCGAGTTCAACCACCATCGCCTGCCGTCCCGGGACCGGACGCCCTGGAACATCGCCGAGCGGACCGGCGACCTGCGAGCCATCGAGATCTACCGGCGGTTCGCACGGCTGCGCGAACGGCTCGTGCCCTACCTCGCCGACCAGGGGCGTCGCTCGGTCGAGACGAGCCGGCCGCTGATGCGGGCACTCTGCTTCGACTGGCCCGACGACGCGGCGGTCTGGGATCACCCGTTCGAGTACCTGCTCGGGGACGACCTGCTGGTGGCGCCGGTGACCGAGCCCGGGACGACCTCGCTCGAGGTCTACCTGCCGGCCGGGCGCTGGATCGATGCCTGGACGGGAGCGCTGCTGACCGGACCCCGGCTCGTGCGCCGCGAGGTGCCGCTGAGGGCGATCCCGGTCTTCATCCGGGAGGGGGCCGCCGGGTCGCTTCTCCCGCTCTTCACCGATGCGTAGCGTGCAGCGCTCCGTTCCGGCTGTACGAGGCGGATCCCGCCCGGTTCGGCCCGCCGGCGCCGCCGACGGCCGCTGGCGAGCGCGAGGCTCGCGAGCCGGGGCACCACCACCCGCCGTCGGGGGCAGCCGCGGAGACCGTCGCCCAGCCGGTCCAGGACAACGAGGTGGTGAAGGTGACCTCGCCGATCGACTCGTTGGTCGCCGAGGGCCACCTCTGCATCAAGGGTCGCTTCGGGTTCCAGTTCGTCCAGGAGCGGCCGGATCGGTAGGGGCCGGTGGCGGCCCGCCGGGGTCCGCCCCGGATCGGAGGCTCAGCGCCCCGACGTCGAGCTACAGCATCGACTCCTGGAGGTCGCAACGCAGACAGCGGCTGGCCTCTTCGATGGCATCCTGTCGCGAGTAGCCCAGCTCCACCTCGGAAAAGGACCGGAGCCTGGCCCGCACGTCGATGCTCGGCATCGCCGGGCGGAAGCGCTCGCAGGTCTCGACCGGCAGCGGAGGCAGCTCGCTCAGGATCTCGGCCGGGGCGAGATGCTCGTCGATGCTCCCGCTGCCGCCGAGGTAGCGATCGATGGCCTGGGCGGCTGCCCGGCCGTGCGCGATCGCCGCGATCACCGAGGCCGGTCCGAGCACCGCGTCACCGCCGGCGAACACGCCCTCGACGGAAGTCTGGAGACTGCCGGGAGCGACCCTGATGCGCTCGCCGGGCCCGAGATCCAGGCCCCACTCATCGGGCACGAAGGGGTGCTGGCCGACCGCCGAGAGCACCGTGTCGTAGCGAGTCGTGAAGGCGCTGCCTTCGATCGGCTCGGGTCGGCGGCGCCCGCTCTCGTCGATCGCGCCGAGTCGAACGCGCAGGCAGGTGACGTCGAGACCGGTCCCGGCGCGCGCGACCGCGATGGGCAGCACCAAGGTCTCCAGCCTCACCCCCTCGGCGAGGGCCTCGGCGATCTCGTGATCGTCGGCGGGCATCTCGTCGCGGTCGCGACGGTAGAGGATGGCCACCTCCCCGGCGCCGGTGCGCAGCGCGGTGCGCGCGGCATCGATGGCCGAGTTGCCGCCGCCGACGACGGCGACCCGCCCGCCCACCCGCACGGGCGCACCGGAGGCGACGTCGCGGAGGAACTGGATGCAGTCGATCACGCCCTCCAGGTCCTGGCCGCCCACGCCGAGCGGATAGCTGGCATGCGCGCCGGACGAGATGAAGATCGCGTCGAACCCCTTCTCCCGGAGCGCGGCCAGGGAGCGGACGCCCGCGTTGGTCTCGATCCGCACGCCGGCGGCCGCGATGATGTCCAGGTCCCGCTGGAGGACCGTCTCGGGCAGGCGGTAGCGAGGGATGCCGTAGCGCAGCATGCCGCCCGGCCGGGCCAGGGCCTCGAACACCGTGACCGCGTGGCCCCCGAGCCTGGCCAGGTAGTAGGCGGCCGTCAACCCGGCCGGGCCTGAACCGATCACGGCTACCGACTTCCCGGAAGTGGGGCCGGTGGCGGCCGGTATGCGCTCCTCGGCCTGGCCGCCAAACCTGACCGCGGCGTCCTTCAGGGCGCGAACGGCGATCTTCTCGTCGAGCTCCCCACGACGGCAGGACCGTTCGCAGGGGTGGAAGCAGACCACCCCGCAGATCGACGGCAGGGGCAGCTTCTCGCGCACGACCAGGTAGGCGTCTTCGAAGTTGCCCTGGCTGACGAGCCGGACGTAGCGGTGGGCTTCGACCCCGACGGGGCACAGGTGCGTGCAGGGGGCGGCCACGAGGCCGGGGCACATGCCGGCCCGGCAGTGCTTCCGGTCGATGTGTTCCTCGTACTCCTCCCGGAAGTACCTGAGGGTGGTCAGGGCCGGGTTGGGAGCCGTCTGACCAAGGCCGCACAGCGAGGTTGCCGTGATGGTTCTTCCCAACCTCTCGAGCAGGGGCAGGTCCTCGGGTCGGCCCGCACCGGTGCAGATCCGGTTGAGGATCTCCAGCATGCGACCGGTGCCCTCCCGGCACGGGGTGCACTGACCGCACGACTCGTCCTGGGTGAAGGTCAGGAAGTAGCGGGCGAGGTCCACCATGCAGGTGCTCTCGTCCATGATGACCAGCCCGCCGGAGCCCATGATCGACCCGGCTGCCTTCAGCTGCTCGTAGTCGATCGGCAGGTCGACGAGGTGGGCGGGGAGACAGCCTCCCGAGGGGCCTCCGGTCTGGGCTGCCTTGAACTTCCCGCCGCCCGGGATGCCTCCACCGATGTCGTGCACGACCTCGCCGAGGGTGATGCCCATCGGCACCTCGATCAGTCCGGGCCGGTTGACCTTGCCGGTCAGGGCGAACGTCTTGGTTCCCTTGCTGGTGGCTGTGCCGAAGCTCGCGAACCAGGCGGCCCCTTCACGGAGGATGCTCGCCACGTTGGCCAGCGTCTCGACGTTGTTGATGTTCGAGGGCTGGCCGAAGAGTCCCTTGACCGCCGGGAACGGGGGACGGGGTCGTGGCATGCCGCGCCGGCCCTCGATGCTGGCGATCAGGGCGGTCTCCTCGCCGCAGACGAAGGCTCCCGCTCCCTGCTTGACCTGGATGTCGAACGAGAACCCGGTCCCGAGTATGTTCGTGCCGAGCAGCCCGAGCTCCTTCATCTGGCGCAGGGCGACTTCCAGGCGCGCGATGGCGAGCGGGTACTCGGCACGAATGTAGACGTATCCGCGGTTGGCCCCGATCGCGTATGCGGCAATGCACATGCCCTCGAGGACCGCGTGGGCGTCTCCCTCGAGCAGGGACCGGTCCATGAACGCTCCGGGGTCCCCCTCGTCGGCGTTGCAGATGACGTACTTGTCGGTCCCGGGCGAGGCGCGGCAGAACTCCCACTTGGCACCGGTGGAGAAGCCACCCCCGCCGCGGCCTCGCAGGCCGGAGGCCTTGACCTCCGCGATCACCTCCTCGGGCTGCATCGCCAGCGCGCGGCGCAGCCCGGCGTAGCCGTCGCGCGCGAGGTAGTGGTCCACGCTGGTGGGGTCGATGACCCCGCAGTTGCGCAGCGCGATGCGGACCTGGGAGCGAAGCACCGGGAGGTCGGCGAGGCGGAGGATCCCTGCGACCGTCCCGTCTCCTGCGGTCCCCAGCGCGTGCGTCGCCGCCGGCTCGCCGCGCACGAGATGGGCCTCCAGGATCTCGCCGAGCGTCCCCGGCGTCACCCGCTGGTAGGTGACCCGAGGGAGTCCCGGGGCCTGGATCTCCAGCAGCGGCTCGGCGAAGCACGTCCCGACACATCCCACCGTGACGATCCGCGCGGAGACGGCCAGCCGCGCCAGCTCCCCGTGCAGCGCCTCGACGACCTCGCCGGCCCCGGCGGCGAGCCCGCAGGTGGCCGTGCCCACGAAGATGACCGGCTCGTCGCCGTCGTGGAGGCGGCGCCACGCGTCACGGGCCTCCGCGACCCGCTCCTCGAGGTCGGCCGCGACAGGCATCGCGGGCGGTGCCTCCCGCGCCGACCCCGGCGGGGCCACCTCGGCGGCCGGGGCCGTGCGCGGCCGCCCCGGACCTCGCGCCGCATCGACGAGGGCCCGGGCCTTGGCGCCGGTCTGGCGCCCGTGGACGCGGCCGTTGCTGACCACGACCGGCGCCAGCGCGCACGAGCCGAAGCAGGCCACCGTCTCGAGCGAGAACTGCAGATCTTCGGTCGTGCCACCGGCGGGCACACCGAGATGCCTCTCGAGCTCGCGAAGCACGGAACCGCTGCCGCGGACATGACAGGCAGTGCCGCGACACACGGTGATGGTGTTGGCGCCCCGCGGTTCGAAGTGGAACTGGGAGTAGAAGCTGGCCACGCCGAAGACCCGGCTGGGCGACACGCGCAGGTGCGCGGCCGTCGCCCGCGTGGCAGCGTCGGGCAGGTACCCGGCCGCGGCGTGGACGAACTGGAGGACCGGGATCACGAGGCTGGAGTCGGGAGGAAAGTGCCGCTCGATCTCCTCCCGCCATTCACGGGCGTTGAACGCGGGGAAATCCCGGCTCTCGTTCATCAGCCCAGCTTCTCTACCCGGATCGCGCAGTGCTTGAGCTCCGCGGTCTGGGTGACCGGGTCCGCCGCTTCCGTGGTCAGCACGTTTGCGTGGGCCTCCCGGAAATGGAACGCCATCCAGCAGACGCCCGGCGGTGATCGGTGGGTGACCCAGGCTCTCACGTCGACCGTGCCGCGGCGGGACGTCACCCTGACCATCTCCCCGTCGGCGATCCTGAGACGCTCGGCATCGTCCGGGCTCAGCTCGATCAGCTCCTCGCCGAAGACCTCCTCGAAGCCCGGGGATCGCCGGGTCTGGGTACCGGTGTGGTAGTGCCACAACCGGCGTCCCGTGCTCAGGATGAGCGGATACTCCTCGTCCGGCAGCTCGGCGGGGGGCACCCAATCGGTCGGAATGAAGCGCCCCCTGCCCCGGGCGAACTGCCCGTCCTTGTGGAGGTAGGGCGTGCCCGGGTGGTCCAGCGTGGGAGCGGGCCACTGCACCCCCACGTCCTCGCACTTCTCCCAGGTGATGCCGTGGTAGCTGGTGCCGAGCTGGCGCAGCTCCTCCCATATTCCGGACGGGCTGGAGAACCCCATGTCATAGCCCATCCGCCTGGCCAGCTCGCTGAAGACCCACCAGTCGTCGCGAGCCTCTCCCGGCGGCTGGAGCGCGGGCCGGACCCGCTGGACCCTCCGCTCCGTGTTCGTGAAGGTCCCGTCCAGCTCGGCCCAGCACGTGGCCGGGAAGACGACGTCGGCGAATGCGGTCGTCTCGTTCTCGAAGATCTCGTTGACGATGACGAACTCGGCGGCCTCGAGGCAGGCGGTCGTATGAGCGGTGTTCGGTTCGCTCATCACGATGTTCTCGCCGTAGACGTACAGGGCCCGCATGCTGCCGTCCTTCAGCCCGGTGAGCATCGACGGCATGGTGAGGCCAACCGCTGTCGACAGGCCGGGGCGGCCCCACGCCTGCTCGAACTTCGCGACAACCTCCGGGTCGTCCACCTTCTGGTAGTTCTGGTAGACGTTGGGGAGCGCTCCGACGTCACATGCCCCCTGCACGTTGTTCTGGCCGCGCAGCGGGTTCAACCCGGCGCCGGGCTTGCCGATGTTGCCGAGGAGCATCTGCAGGTTCGCCAGCGACTTGACGTTGTCCGTCCCGCAGATGTGCTCGGTGATGCCGAGCGTGTAGTAGACGGCAGCAGAGCCCGCCTCGCCGAGCAGCCGGGCAACGCGCCGGATCAGGTCAGCCGGAACTCCGGTGATCTCGCTGGCCCGCTCCACCGGGTAGCGCTCGACGGTCTCCCGGACGGCCTCGAAGCCCTCGGTGTGCTGCTCGATGAACTCCCGGTCCGCCCAGCCCCCGGAGATGATCTCGTGCATCAACCCGTTGATCAGCGCGATGTCCGAGCCGATCCGGTGCTGGACGTGGATGTCCGCCCACCGGCACAGGTCGATCGTGCGCGGATCGCACACGATCAGCGTCGCGCCCTTCTTCCGGGCCCGCTTCATGAAGTACGAGATGACCGGGTGCGCCTCAGTGGTGTTGGACCCGATGACCAGCATCACCTCGGCCTGCTCGATCTCCTGGATCGAGTTGGTCATCGCCCCTGATCCGAAGGTGGTCGCCAGACCGGCGACCGTTGGAGCGTGTCACGTTCTTGCGCAGTGGTCGACGTTGTTGGTGCCGACCGCCGCGCGGACGAACTTCATGGCCGCGTAGTTGTTCTCGTTGGTCGACCGGGCGCAAGCGATCATGCCGAAGGCATCTGGTCCGTGCCGATCGCGGATCTCGGTGAGCCGCTTCGCCGTGTAGTCGAGGGCAAGGTCCCAGCTCACCGGTTCGAGCGGCGCGCCACGCGTGCGCCGCAGGAGCGGCGAGGTCAGGCGGTCCCGGCTGGAAGGGAACTCGTAGCCGAAACGGCCCTTGAGGCACAGCATCCCGTCGTTGGGCGGCGTGCCCTCCACGCCCGTGACCCGGACGATGCGGTTGGCCGAGCGGTCCACGTGGACCTCCACCTGGCAGCCGACGCCGCAATAGGGGCAGGTCGTGCGCACCCGCTCGAGCTCCCAGGGACGACCCGTGCCCACGGCCTTCTTCTCCGTCAGGGCACCCGTCGGACAGAGCTGGACGCACTCGCCGCAGTGAACGCAGGAGGACGTGCCCATCGGCAGGTCGGCGTCACAGATGACGATCGACCGGTCGCCCCGGTAGCCCATGTCGAGGACCTCGTTGACCACGAGGTCGTTGCAGCCTCGAATGCACCTGGAGCAATGGATGCACTTGTTGGGATCGCGAACGATGAACTGGCTCGACGTGTCGATCGGCAGCCGCTCACCCTGGAGCGGGAACGACGGGCGCTCGATGCCGAGTCGGTAGGCCGCGTCCTGCAGCTCGCACCGACCGGTGGCCTCGCACGCCAGGCAGTCATGGACGCCGGCCGAGAGCAGCAGGTCGACGTTCATCCGGCGTGCCTCCAGCACCAGCTCCGTGTCGGTGCGCACCTCCATCAAGTCGCGCACAGGCAACGTGCAGGTGGTCTGGAGGCCGTCCATCCCGTCCACCTCTGCGACGCAGACGCGGCAGAGCCCCGCTTGTCCAACCTTGGGGTGGTAGCACAGGCTCGGTACATACCAGCCGTGCTCCCGGGCAACCTCCAGCACGGTCTGGCCTCGTCGGGCGGTCACCGTTCGCCCGTCGAAGGTCAGTCGAACCGTCTGGGTCTCTTCGCGCGGCGAGCTCATGACGCTGGGCTCCCTATGTGCGAGGTCCGGTCATTGTAGGCACCAGTCGCGTTGAAAACCCACGATCCGTGAGAGACCCGACGAGTTGCTCACGGCCGTCAAGCTACCCAAACGAGACCGACCGTGCAAGGCTCCAGGTTCTTCGACGAGACCGCCGACCTCCCGCGCCGGGCTCGTCGACTCTCGGGGCCGGCGGTGCGGGCGCCGCCCCGGCGGGAGTCGCGGGAGGGCGCGCGTGAGCGCCGAGATCCAGCGCATCTTCGTGCAGGAGCGGCCGGGCCCCTGAGGTCTCGGGCTGCGCCTCGGGCTATTACATCACTCCTGCCATGTGATATCATGTACCCATGGAGCGCACCCAGATCTCCCTCGAACCCGAGCAGGCGGACCGCCTGCGGCGCCTGGCCGGCGAGCGCGGCGTCTCGATGGCCCACCTGATCCGCGAGGCGGTGGACCGGACGTATGGCGGCGCGCTGGCGCCACCGACCCGCGCCGAGTTGTGGGAGCGCGCGATGTCGGCGGTCGGGTGCGGGCACTCCGGGCTCGGGGACGTCTCAGATCGGCATGACGACTACCTCGACGAGATTTACGGCTCATGACGGAGTTCGTCGACACCTCTGCCTTCTTTGCCCTCCTCGACGCCGACGACGCCCACCAGGCGCGCGCCCATGCCCATCTGCAGGAGACGCTGGCGACCGGGATCGACCTTCTGACGCACGAGTACGTCGTGGTCGAGTCCACGGCGCTCATCCAACGGCGGCTGGGTCTCGGCGCGCTGCGGCGGTTCGTGGACGACCTCCTCCCGCTCGTGGAGGTCGCCTGGATCGACGAGACCCTCCACGGCGAGGCCCGCGAGGCGCTCCTGGCCGCGGGGCGACGGAACGTGTCCCTGGTCGACTGGACGAGCTTCCTCGTGATGCGCCGACATGGCGTCCGGCGGGCCTTCACGTTCGACCCCGACTTCGGCGCCGAAGGGTTCGAGGTGGCCCCAGCGAGCTGACGGCGCGGTCTCCGGGCGCACACGGGCCGCCCGCGGAGCGAGCGTTCGCCGTCAAGTATCCGGCGGATCGTGCGGGTAGACGCCGAGTGCGCTCTGCCCAGCGTCAATCGATCGCGATCCGCTCCGCGCCGGCGTACACGTTGAATCCGCCGCCCCGGACGAAGCCGACCAGGGTCAGGCCGAGCCGCTCTGCGGCCGAGACGGCGAGATCGGTCGGCGCCGAGATGGCGGCCACGACGGCGATCCCCGCCACGGCCGCCTTCTGGACGATCTCGAAGCTCGCGCGACCGGACACGGCGAGGACCCGGTCGTGGAGCGGCATCTGTCCGGCAAGGGCGGCCGCGCCGATCAGCTTGTCGAGGGCGTTGTGGCGGCCGACGTCCTCCCGGACCGCCAGGAGCACCCCGGCGCGATCGAACAGGCCGGCGGCGTGGAGCCCCCCGGTCTGTTCGAAGAGGGCCTGGCCGGTGCGCAGGCGCTCGGGGAGCTCGGCGATGACGGCCGCGTCCACGCGCGGCCCGGCGGGCAGCGGGGCGCAGCGGATCGCGACGTCGTCGAGCGACGCCTTGCCGCAGATACCGCAGCTGGCCGAGGCGACGAACGCCCGGGCCGGCACGTCGGCGGCGTCGAACGGGCGGGCGATCCGGACGACGAGCTCGTTCTCCGGGGTGGAGACCCCTGCCGGGTCGCCGACCTCCACGGTCAGCCCGACGAGATCCGGCGGGGCGAGGATGCCCTCGCTGACGAGGAAGCCGACTGCCAGCTCGGCGTCGCCGCCCGGTGTCCGCATCGTGACGGCCACGTCCACCGGCGCCTGGCCGGGTCCCGCGACGCGGATCGCCATCGGCTCCTCGCCGGCCAGCCGATCGGCCAGCCGATCGGCCCGCCGCTCCGCGGTGCCCGCGCGCACCACCAGGATGTCCCGGGCCGTCGTAGAGCGGTCGCCGGGGGGGCGCGGAGGTGGAAGGGTCATGGTGTCGCTGAGTCTAGCCGAGGCGGCGCCGCAGACCGGCAGGCATGCGCCGGCCACGGCCACGGCCAGGAGGGTGCGGGAGAATCGAAACGACCCCGGGGTGTCCCGGGGCCGTGTCGATGGCGGCGCGTTCGCGCCGGCGTGCTAGGCGCGCCGGAGGGCGAAGCAGTCGCTGCAGTAGACGGGCTTGCCGCTTGTCGGGCGGAAGGGCACCTGGGCGTCCTTGCCGCAGGACGAGCAGGTCGCGGTGAACATCTCGCGAGGGCCGCGGTCGCCGTAGCCACCGCCGCCGCCGCCGCCGTAGCCGCCGCCGCCGTAGCCGCCGCCGCCGTAGCTGCTGTCGCCGCCGCGGTTGCCGTAGCCGGAACCGCCGGAGTCACCGCGGGACGCCTTGCGGCTGGCGCGGCACGAGCCGCAGCGCCGCGGCTCGGTGAACTGCCGGGTGGCGTAGAACTCCTGCTCCCGCGCGCTGAAGACGAACTCCTGGCCGCAGTCGGCGCAGGTGAGGACCTTGTCCGAATACAAAGAAAAACCGCTCCTTGCTCTCGCCGGCGTCCGCGACCCTTGACCGTTGATCCTCGCGGGAGCCCGTGAGTTGGGAGCGATCGTGTTGTGCCGAGCGTATGACCCCGCACCGTGCGGAGATGTACCGAGTAACAGTAGCCGATCGCCCGGGACATGGGAAGAGGGATTCGGCGGGACCCGTTCGGAGCCCGGGGGATCCGATCGTCCCCGTGCTACCGTCGCTTCGTGGACGCCCCCGAGAGCATCGCCCGGGGCCGCCGCTCTCCTCGTCGGCCGCGACGGTCCGGAGGGCTACGTGCGAGCGGAGCGCGACGGATCCGCCGACGGCTCCTCCTTGTGGCGGGCGCGGTCGTCGCCGGCGTGGCCCTCGGGTTCTCGCTCAGCGTCGTCCAGTCGGGTGGCTGGGAGCGTTGGCTCGGGCGCCACGGAATCGTCCCCGGGTACGGCGACCTGGGACGGGCGGTCCCTGCGCTCGAGGGGCGCCACCTCTACCTCGACTGCCGGGGTGTCGGCTCCCCAACCGTCGTCCTCGAGGCCGGGATAGGGATGGACGCCCGATCCTGGGGCTCGGTCCTCCTGCGGCTCGCGGGCGCGACGCGGACGTGCGCCTACAGCCGGGTGAACCGCTGGGGCAGCGACCCCCGCGGCCCGCACACGCTGGCCGAGGCGGCCGCCGACCTGCGCGCCGCCCTGGCGGCCGCCGCCGAGCGACCGCCGTATGTGCTCGTCGGGCACTCCCTTGGCGACACCTACGTCCGGGTCTTCGCCGGGCGCAACCCCGCCGACGTCGTCGGGCTCGTCCTCGTCGACGGGTTCGCGCCGGACCGCTTCCGCCGCCTGATCGCCCTGGCGCCGCCGGGCCTGGCGGAGCGCTGGCAGGCGAACCTCGACGCGAACATCCGCTCGGTCGAGGCGATCGAGCGACTCGCCTGGGCTGCCTCGGAGGCGGAGCTCGAGGCGGTCGACCTCGGCGAGATGCCGGTCGAGGTGGTCGTGGTGCCCCAGCCGTTCGCCGTGGATCCGTACATCCCGGATGGCGACCGAGCCCGCCTGGAGGCGGCCTGGCGTGAGGGGAACACGACGTTCTCCGCCCGCACGCGGGTCACCCTCGCCGAGGGCGCGGGCCACCTCGTCCAGTGGGACCGCCCGGAGCTGGTGATCGAGGCTGCCGAGAGGCTCGTCGCCGCCGCGCGGGGCAACTGAGCCTGCCGCGGGATCAGGCGGGCGCGGCTCCGGCGGCCCACGCCGCCGCGGCCACGATCACCGTCGTCTGGATCGCGATGTGGTAGGCCGCCGATGCCCAGATCGCGCCTGTTCGCCAGTTGAGCCAGCCGAAGACCAGGCCGCCGCCGAGCGTCGAGAGGGCCTCCATGTCGGGCTTCCCGATGTGGATCATCACGAAGGGGACGGCGGCCACGACCACGCCGAACGGCCCGATCGCGCGGAGGAGCGTGAACATGAGGAAGCCGCGCAGGAGGAACTCCGTCGGGACGAGGTCGAGGACGTTCGTCAGGAGGACCCCGGGCACGGTCGTCATCGACGGCCCGTACCAGTCCCGCATGGTCGGGACGGCCGCGATCAGGGCGATGACGGGCACCGTGATGAGGGTGGCGAAGCCGCCGAGGAGGACAGCCCGGCGGACGTCACCGCGTCCGAGGCCGTACCGCCGCGGATCCTCGCGGAGGGCGAGGAGGATCCCCAGCGGCAGGAGCCCGAAGAGGACGAGCCGCTCGATCCCCTGGTTGCGAAGGCTCCGCGGGTCGATGGGCCCGAACCGGGGCAGCACGTCGTAGTTGCGGTCCAGCATGAAGAGCGCGCAGGTGAGAAGCAGGAACGCGGTGGCCAGCGCCGGCACCCGCAGCCCGAGGAGGTTCAGCTCGGCCCGATCGCGGGCGGCCGCCGGCGAGGGCGGCGGGTCGCCGACGAGGAGATCGACCAGGCGGGCGCGGAAGGTCACGGCGGGACAGGCTACCAGCCGGGCGGGAGGGGCCGTTCGGCCCGGGCGAGCGGGGTGGACCGGCGGATGCCGCGGGGCACCGAAGGGAACGACAATGGATCGCTCCCGGAGGTGGCTGCATGACGCTCGAAGCGACGGTCCCGGGGCGACCGCCCCGGCTCGGCATCTCGTTCGACGAGGCCGCGCGTCACGTGGAGCTCCTCGGCTTCCTCGACGTGAACGGCACGGCCCCCCAGGCGCCGGGCGGCGCGAACCTCGTCGTCGCCCTGCGCGAGCGCCCCACCCTGACCCATTTCGACCCCGAGCGCGTCGAGCACTGGGTCGCCTCGGGAGGCCGAGGGCGGCCCCAGGAGGTCACCCGGACGACGGCGATGCCCCTCGAGCGGCCCTTCTCGTGGGGCACGATCCGGGTCGTGGACCGGCTGGAGGTCTTCAACTCGTTCCTCACCTTCGGGGGAACCGTGCGCGCGGTGGCCCGGGATCCGGCGACGACCCTCGTCGTCCTCTCCTCGCATGCGCCCATCCTCCGCTCCACGGGCCACAGCCAGGGCGTGGACCTCTCGACCGGCGAGGTCGGGGCGTTCTTCGCCCGGATGATGATCCCCATCGACTTCACGCCGGGAGCCGAGACGCGGATCGCGGCGGCGCCACCGATGACGGTCTACGGGGCGTTCCACGCCTCGATGGAGATGCGTCTCGACGCGTCGGACGAGCTCCGCGAGTCCTACCCGGCGTTCGCCGCCTGGTGTCACCGCGAGTGCCGACGGCTGGCCGGCTCGTTCGGCCCGGACTGGGAGGCCGGACGGGCCCTGGCCGCCGAGCTGGGGCTGGCCTCCCCCTGAGTTGGATCCGGCGTCAGCGCGGGAGCGGGACCGCCTCGAGCGGCACATCCCAGTGCGCCTCCAGGAGCTCGAAGCGGCGCTGCTCATCGGCCCGGAAGGCCGCCTGGTCGGGGTAGAGGCGGGCGGCGATCTCCGCCTCGGAGTGCGCCTCCATCGCCTCCCAGTCGCGGTAGACGATCGTGACCATGAGGTCCCAATCGGCCCGGCCGTCGCCGTGGAAGCGCGGCGCGTGCATGGTCACGTCGAGGAAACGACCCTCGGCAAGCTGCTCGCGCAGGATCGGCCAGTGGTTGCGCAGGAAGAGATCGACGAACGCCGCGTGGGCGCCCCACCGGGTCCGGTAGTAGTAGTCGACCTGGACGGGTCCTCCGGCCATGAGCTGCACCTCCTGCGCGCGTGGGCGGCGAGCGGCGCCGACCGGGAAGCCGCTCCGGGCGGGACGCGCTCGGGCGTATCCTGCCCCCGGAGCCGATCATCCGCAGGGAGGCCGCGCGATGCACGTCACGCTCGTCCACGTCCGCGTCCTGCCCGGGCGCGTCGCCGACTTCATCGCCGCGACCCGGGACAACCACCTCGCCTCCGTCCGCGAGCCCGGCAACGTCCGCTTCGACGTCCTGCAGGCGCCCGATGACCCGACCCGGTTCGTGCTCTACGAAGCGTACGCCGACGCGTCGGCCGCCGGCGCGCACAAGGAGACCGCCCACTACCGGGCCTGGCGCGAGGCCGTGGCCCCGATGATGGCCGAGCCCCGCCGCGGCGAGTCCTTCCTGGGGCTCTACCCGGGGGTCGGGTGACGGCGGGCCCGGACGCGGTGTTCCCGCCGTTCGGGGTCGCCCGCCTGCCGCGGCTGGTCGTCGGACCGGGCCGCATCGCGGAGCTGCCGGCGATTGTCGCCTCGTTCGGCCGGAGCGCCCTCCTCGTCACGGGGGCGCGCTCCTTCCGGGAGAGCGCCGCCTGGGCCCCGCTCGTCGCCGGCCTCGAAGCCGCCGGTCTCGCCTGGGACCACGTGGCGGTCGCCGGGGAGCCGTCGCCGGAGCTCGTGGACGGGGCGGTGGCCGTCCGGCGCGGGAACCCGCCGGACGTGGTGGTGGGAATCGGCGGCGGGAGCGCGCTGGACGCCGCCAAGGCGATCGCGGGCCTGCTCCGCAGCGGGACGGCTGCGCTCGACCACCTGGAGGGCGTCGGCCGCGGGATCCCCTACCCCGGACCTGCCACGCCGTTCGTGGCCGTGCCGACGACGGCCGGGACCGGCAGCGAGGTGACGAAGAACGCGGTGCTCTCGGGACGCCTGCCGGGGGCGGACCCGGACGCGGGCTCCGGGGCGCCGCCCGAGGCGCGGTCTGCCGGGACACAGTCGTCGCTCGGGGCGCCGCCGTTCAAGAAGTCGTTCCGCGACGAGCGACTCGTCGCCCAGGTGGCGATCCTCGACCCGGATCTCCTCGTCGGCTGCTCGCCGGCCGTCGTCGCCGGGGACGGGATGGACGCGCTGACCCAGCTGCTGGAGGCCTTCACCTCCACCGGCGCATCGCCGTTCACGGACGCGGTCGCGCGAGCGGGCCTGGAGGCGGCGGCCGGGTCATTGCCGGCCTGGCACGCGGCGGCCGCGGCCGGGGCGCCGGCGGAGGCGAGCGC
>CAZVPS010000014.1:0-19424 GCA_964629105.1 uncultured Anaerolineaceae bacterium | reverse complement strand
TCAGAGCATCACTGCACGCTCAGGGGTGGGGCCAGTTCCGAACGTCATTCCCACACCTGGCATTCATCGGGAACGGGCGCGCTGTGTTGCACGTAAGGAGCCGTGCGACGACCTCCCACCTTCGAGGCGAGACCTGCTCCACTGCCCGTAACACCCGCCGTTCGATCCCCGCTCAGCGTGCTTTCGTCAGGACTCAACCTCCGCGCAGACTCCCTTGCGCCGAGACTAGACACGACTGATATCCTTGAGCGCACAACATCAATCCGCATTGGGAGTAGCGCGAAGATGGCCAGAGAGCCGATCAACACAACCGACTGGGCCGCGGTGGCGGCTAGGGCTCAGGCCTTTCAGGCGCTCCACCTCGCCGGCCTCAAGGAGAAGAGCCTCAAGGAGAGGGCGAAGTTTCTGATGGCCCTCGGGCTCACTCGTGTCGATGCCGCCGGACTCCTGGGGTCGTCCGATGACTCGCTGCGGGTCACGCTCGCTCGCGAAGCGAAGAAGGAGGCGGCGGCGGCGGCGAAACCAACAGCGGACCTCTCATGAACGAGCAAGACGCGGTCGCCGCCGAATTGAGAAAGATTGCCAACCTCCTTGCGATAAGGCAGATCTCCGACTTGAAGAAGAACGAGGCCGCGAGGCTGCTTAACCTCTCGGGCTTCTCAAACAAGGAGGTCGCGGCGCTAATCGGCACCAGCGAAGGATCAGTCCGAGGCCTCCTGTCATTCGTCAGGAAGCGCGCCGCTCCCGAGGATTAGCTAGAGATGGCCGAGCTCCAAGGACTGCGCGACAAGATCGCGAAGAAGCGCAACATCGGTCCACAGCAGGTCGCCCGACTAATCCGAGCCAAAGAGAAGGCGACTCTCTTCCCCCAGCGTCTCGCGACCCTTGCGGTCGCGCACGAGAACGGCATTAGCGTCGCGTCCGCGTCTCCAGAGGAACTCGGTCAACTGCGCGAGAGCAAGCGGATCGGCGAGGGTTTGGCGTCACCTCCGAAGCTGGTGCCGACCTCGGCACCCGCGAGGGCGAATAGCAGGCCTACCAAGAAGCCGACCGCGCCGAGGCGCACAGCCTCGGCGCGGTCCCTGCCGGTGGCGAAGGCGGCCAAACCCGAGACGAGACAGCGGCGAGTCATCGTCATCTACGGGCGGAACGAGGATGTCCGCAAGGACATGTCTCGGTTCCTCCGGGCGCTGGATCTCCTGCCGGTCGAGTGGTCGAAGGTACTTCTGGAGACCCAGAAGGGCTCTCCGTCGATCACCGAGGCGCTCGATGCGTTGTTCGCCAAAGCCGCGGCCGTCGTCGTCCTGATGACACCCGACGATCTCGTGACGCTGTCGCCGAAGCTCAGGAAGGTGTCCGACGCGCCGTATGAGAAGGAAACGGTCGGGCAGGCTCGACCGAACGTCTTCTACGAGGCGGGACTTGCGTTTGCGCGGTTCCGTGACTCGACCGTGATGGTCCAGGTCGGCAAGGTAAAGGTCCCATCCGACATCGACATGCATGTGACACGGCTCACGAACTCGAGCAAGAGTCGCCACGAGCTAATGACAAAGCTTAGGGCTGCCGGATGCGACGTCGACATCGATGGATCCGAGTGGCTATCTGAGGGGGATTTCGAGAAGGCAGAGTTGGATGCGTAACCGTCCAGAGACTGAGGACAAGGCGGCCCCTTCCCTGCCGAAAGGCGAAACGATGATCCGGGACCGGATCGCGGCGTTCGCGATGCTGGACGGGATGAAGGACGCGACACAGGCACAGAAGTGCCTCAGGCTGTCGCTCGTTGGATTCACCAACGTCGACATCGCCGCGATGCTCCAGACGTCGCCCGCGGTCGTCGCGACCAACCTGTACACCGAGCGGAAGAAGGTCGCGAAGAAGCCGGCTCCGCGGCAGGCCGGGTCGACTGAAGAAGGCGCCGCCTAGCGCGCTGACCTCCATGGCAAGCCCACGCGCATCGACGGCTCGGAATCAACGGGACGAGACGGAGACCCGCTGACTTCGAACGGCTACACGGGCCCGCCACGCAGGATGGGTGTCCCGCCGCGAGGCGCTTCGATCAGTGGTGCGGCAGGCCCAGGAGGGTGGGCACCGAGACACCCTCGTCCAGGTCGTCCCACCAGATCCCGAGACCGCCCTCGATGATCTCGAGGTCCGATCGCTGGACGACATCGGCACTCTCGAGCCAACCGAACCACGACAGCGGAACGATCAGCTTCCGGCCGTCCGCGAGCAGAACGCTCAGGCTGTCCTCGTCGACAGTCGCGGCGGAATACGCAGCGATGGCCGTGGGTCGAGGGTCAGGACGCGTGATCGAAGTAGTCATGCCCGCGCCGCACGAAACCAAAGGGGCGCCGCCGCGCAGGGTCACTCGACGGGACGGCGCCCTGGTCGCTACTCCGCCGTTCGGCGGTACGTGGTCACCTGGCCAGGGCCGCCGAGTTGCTCCACGAGTCCCTGACTGCGAAGAACGCGCAGCACGCGGCGAATGTTCGCGGCCCCGAGTCCCGTCACAGCCGACAGCTGCTCAACAGTACGGTCGCCGCTGCGAAGCGCATCCCAGATGCGTCCTGTGGTGTGACCCCGCACTGTCGCGACGGCCGCGGGGGCGCCGTGGCGGCGCAGGATCACGGTGAACCGGATCCCCGCATCGATGTACTGCGCATTCGGCAGCCCGGCCGCCCGGAGTGCCGCAGTCACGATCGGGATGCCGGTCGCCAGCGCTTCGACGACCCGAGTGCCGTCGTCTGGTAACCGAACGTATTGGCAGATCGTCAAGAGCTGGGCATTGCGGGCGGAAGTCACGGCCTCGGAACCAAGGCGGTCCACGGTGATCCCATACAGACCGCCGGGGTTCGTGATGATCACCCGATCAGGAAGGTGTCGAACTTCCACCGCTAGGCCGGCGGACCAATCGGCCAGATCCCGATGTACCAGCGCGTTGCTGATCAACTCGCGAAACGCCTCGAGCGGGTAGGCGAATCGATCCCTGACACTCCCGTCGGCCGCCCCCACCACGGAAGGGGCGAACACGCTTCGCGCCCAACTCAGCGCTCCAGCGAGCATGGTCGGGATCGGACCAGAGAGCGTCACCGCGTGGGTTGCCCGGACTCCATTCGTGCTCAGGCCCGCCGGGCGCGACGCCAACTGGATCACCTGACGCGGGAACCACTGCTGCGGATGGATCCCGAGCGCGAGCAGCCCGGCAACCGTGATCTCACCGTTCGAGGCGATCACGCCGCCTCGCCGCAGGATCTCCGAGTCATCGCGGAAGCGCCCCAGCCCTGCTGGATCCCGTTCCCGCACGGTTCGGAGCCACTCGGCCAGCAGGGCCCGATCGAGGTCCTCGGCCCTGCTTCCCGCGACCGGGACACGGTCGGACCGCGGAGCCCGCCTCTCGGCGAGGAACGCCTGTTCTTCGACGCTGGACAGCTCGTAGTCCCCATCGTACGAGCGAAGGTAGGCGCGGCCGGTCGCGGCCACCCTGCAGGGCTTCGCAGACACGTCGCACTCGGCGACGCGTGCGACGACCACCGTCGATCCCTCCACGGTCGCATCCTCGATCGAGAGTCGAACGGGCGGTATGAACGTTCGGGCCTTGCTCGCAAGACCCTGCTTCAGTGCCTGTCGGTCATCGAGGGCGACGGGCGTGAAGCTGGTCGCCTCGTCGAGTCCGAGGATGATGAGCCCCCCGCCAGGCAGATTGGCGAGCGCAGACAGCGTCTCCGTCAGCGACTGGGGGAGACCGCCGGCGGCCGACTTGACCTCGATCGCGCTGTTGTCGCCGCCCGAAGCCCGAAGCTGTGCGACCAGGCTCGTGAGGTCCTCCATGGTGTGCGTAATATAACAGTTGTCTGGCCAAATGTAACAGTGCCGGTCCATTGCATTTCCCTCATCATCAGCGCCGTCGACCACGAGGAGAACCGCTGCCTGGCTCGTGTCATCGCGGTCAGTCCAGCGTCGATCACGTTGGAGCCGCTCTGGCAGACCTTCGCCACACCCGAGCAGACAGGGGTCGTCACGGACGCGGCCGGCGACTCGGCGCCGCGCACAGCTTCCGACGGCAGCGACGGACCGGACTCTGTGACTGGCTCCAGCACGCGCCCGCGCGGGTAGTGCACGCGCGCCGCCTCGGCGGGTCCACGCTCGGCGATCGCTTGACCGAGCCCTCCGCCAGGCGATATCGTGAGATAGCACGAGTCGTGTAGTTGTGTGTAGGTGAGCAGATGTCCGAGCGGCGGTCCAACCGTGTGAACGTTCTCCTCGACGACGAGCACGCCGCGAAGCTGCATGGCCTCGCGGACCGGACCTACGTGAACGCGGGGACGCTGGCACGGTCGTTGCTCTCGACCGCCCTGGACCAGGCCGACCCGGACTCGGCCAGCGTGACTGCCCTGCTCGATGCCATCCCGGGTGCGTTCGAGCGAGCGCAACAGGGAGTCGCAGACGTTCGGGCCGACCGCGTCGTGTCCCTGGATGAGTTGTGAGCGATGGCGAGGGTCGTTGTCACCGCATCGGCACAGGCTGACCTGACGGCCCTCATCCTGACCCACAGCCTCCCCCCGTCGACTCGGGATCGAGTCCGGATCGCGCTCCGGCCGTTGGCCAGCTTCCCGCTTCTGGGTCCGGGGCTGGCCGGGCGCTGGCACGGCCTCCGCTTCATCCTGGGACCATGGCCCTGGATGCTCCTGGTCTATGTCTACGACAGCGCGCTCGACCAGGTCGCGGTCGTCACGATCCAGGACTCGAGATCTGCCCGGGCCGCGACATCACCGTGACTGGTGGGTGATCCCTCCGCAGGCCGGGTGTCCCGCCGGCGTCGCCGCTCTGGTCATTTCGGTCGCCCGATCGTCGTCACGGCGTGCCTCTTCGCCGTCGAGAATGCCGCGACGACATCCGGGATCAGCGGGATGATCTGGCCGACGACCAGGCGCGGCGGGCGCACGAGGATGATCGCGAGGCCGAACTTCTTGAGGTTCTGCTGGTGACCGAGGTTCGCGTCGCCCGTGACGAGGATGTCGGCGGACCCCGAGATCGCCGCCAGGGGGACGCCGTTGTGCGTGCCCTTGAGGCCGAGGTCCTCGACGTGGTCAACCGTGTGCCCACCCGAGCGGAAGCGGGGCGTGAGGGAGGCCGGGATGTCCTCGTCGATGACGACGCGCATCGCTACGCCGACTTCTCGAGGAGTGCCTCGACCTCCTCGATCGCTGCGATGGCCTGCTCACGCGACACCGAGGGATACTGCTTCACGAAGTCGTCGACGCGCTGACCTTCGGCCAGGTAGTCGAACAAGATCTTCACGGCGATGCGCGTCCCCGTGAACACGGGCGCGCCGCTATGCAGACCGGGATCTCGGGTGATGGGATGCGTCGTCGCGGTCGGCATGGCTGAACCTCCATGGCAAGCCTACGCGCATCGACGGCTCGGAATCAACGGGACGAGACGGAGACCTGCTGACCTCGAACGGCTACACGGGCCCGCCACGCAGGATGAATGTCCCGCCGCGTAGACGCTCTCGTCAGTGGTGCGGCAGGCCCAGCAGGGTGGGCACCGAGACACCTTCGTCGAGATCGTCCCACCAGATCCCGAGACCGCCCTCGATGATCTCGAGGTTGGACCGCTGGGAGACATCAGCACTCTCGAGCCAACCGAACCACGACAGCGGGACGATCAGCTTCCGGCCGTCCGCGAGCACAACGCTGAGGCTGTCCTGGTCGACCGTCGCGGCGACGGCCGTCGGTCGAAGGTCAGGACGCGTGATCGAAGAAGTCATGCCGGCGCCTCAAGAGCTGCTCGCGGTTTCCACCGATGATGCGACGGATGCGGTCAACCTCCCGCGGAGTGTACCCCTGGTAATCGCGAACCCGTTGCCCGACCGCACGTGGACGTGAGGCGGTTCTCTCGTGGCCTGGTTTTCGTGCGCGAAGAAATACACCCGGTACGGCCCGACCCGGTAGATCGTCGGCATGGCGGCCTCGTCGACATGCGGCGGGGAGCCATCGTGCCAATCGACCCTTATGCGGCACTCATCACGGTGCGGGCCCTTTCGCGACCTTCCGGTCCCAGGCCCGGCGCCCGAGCCCTGTGAGAGGGTGGGGGAGGCCGCTCGCCGCCACCGGGAGCGCGCGCTTCCGCCGCTCCATGGACACGACTGCTATCATCGCTATCAGAGGTGACGACATGAGCCAGCTGATCGTGCGCAATGTCGGGCAGGAGATCGTGGGAGCGCTCAAGCGGCGTGCGGCCCGGCACGGCCGCTCCGCGGAAGCCGAGCATCGCGAGATCCTGCGGGCGGCCCTCCGCGAGGACGTGGAGCGCGCCTCGTTCAAGGCCGCGCTGGCATCGATGCCCGATGTCGGCGCCGATGAAGACTTCGAGTTCGAGCGCGACCTCCCTCGGCCGTCCCTGTGAGCTGGCTGGTCGACACCAACGTCCTTTCCGAGCTCCGCAAGGGTGACCGGGCGCACCTCGGGATCCGGGCCTGGTTCGCCGATGCGCGAGAAGGCGAGTTGTATACCAGCGTCCTCGTCCTGGGCGAGATCCGGCGGGGGATCGAATCGATCCGGCGCCGGGACGCGCTCTCCGCCCTGGCACTTGATCAGTGGCTGGAACGGCTGGCGAGCGACTTCGCCGAACGGGTGCTGCCCGTCGATGCGCGCGTGGCCGACCGCTGGGGCAGCCTGAACGTGCCGGACCCCATCCCCACGGTAGATGGCCTGCTGGCGGCCACGGCGCTTGTGCACGACCTCGTCCTGGTCACGCGCAATGTCCGCGATGTCGAGCGCACCGGTGTCCGGTTCTGGGACCCGACGGCGGCCCGCTGACCTCGAACGGCGCCGGCCCGCTGGCTACCCTTTTCAGATGCTCGCCCTGCGAACGGTATGGCAGGTCAGCCATCGCGTACCCGATCAGCGGTACGGCTGGCGGAGCATGTGATCGAGTCGCCGCCCGTCCGCCACGCTCAGCCACCCGCAGGCGACCCGCCCAGCGCCGACTGCAACCTGCGTAACGCCCGCGTGTCGATCATTTGATCGAGTGAGGGTCCAGCCGCGGACGCGCACATCGACCTGGTCCTATACGGGGCCGTGGCCGACTGGCTGGCTGAATCGTGGCCGTTCGCACGGGTGGACTACGCCGTCAGGCCCCGGACGTAGGCGCGCTGATCCGTCAGGACTCGAGCGCCTCCAGCGCGTCATGGATCCCGCCCACGTTCCGGTCTGGCTCGTGAGGCCGCTCCTCCCCGCACGCGCTCGACGACCGCTGCCAGACCTGAACGGGACCCCGTTGACCGCGAGGTGTATCAGGGTGTACGGTGCGTACCAGTCGTACAACTGGAGGGCAGATGGCCACATCGGTCAGCATCAGCGAGGCGCGCGAGGATTTCGCCGAGCTCGTCAATCGAGTGGCCTACGGCCATGAGCGCCTCCGCCTGGTCCGACGTGGCCGAGACCTCGCCGCAGTCGTTCCGACAGAGGACCTCGAGCTTCTTGAGGCGCTCGATGACGAGCTGGACCTCGCCGCCGCGCGAGAAGCGCTCGCGGATCCCGCGAACGCTGGGCGCATTCCATGGGAGGACGTCCGCGCCCGGCTGGGCCGCTGATCGTTCGTTGGGGGTCGGACCGTGGCCGGTCCGTACAGGATCGAGTTCCTGCCGAGCGCAGCTCGCGAGCTCGAGGCGCTCCCGCGTGAGGCGCAGGCCCGGGTCGCTGACGCCATCGAGGCGCTGGCCGACGATCCGCGACCGTCCGCCGCGAAGCTGCTGTCGGGTACCGGTAGAGAGCGGATCTGGCGGATCCCCGTCGGGCAGTATCGCGTTCTCTACCAAGTCACCGATGTTCGCGTCACCGTCGCCATCGTGCGGGTCGCCGACCGTCGCGAGGTCTACAACGCGACCGCGATCAGGCGCCTGCTGGGCCGTCTCCGTGGCGGCCCGTAGGCCCGAGCCGCGCGAGAGAGTAGGGGAGGCAGCCCGGCGCCTCGTCGAGCTCTGCGACGGCTGGCTCCATGTCGGCTTGACGGGTGCCGAGCGTTCCGTGTAGGGTGTGTGTGCACGTTGTTACCACAGGAAGAGGTGGCTTGGATGGCCGAGATCAGCACCCGGATCGCGCCTGGTCGCTCGCCCAAGGACGGGCGGATCGCTGTGCGCGCCTCGCGCGAGGAGCGTGAGCTGATCGCGCAAGCCAGCCGTGCTTCTGCGACGACGGTCAGCAACTTCGTCCTGCGGGCTTCCATCGCTCAGGCCGCGGACGTGCTCGCGGAGCGCCGCGAGTTCCGGCTGCCGCCCGACCAGTGGGACGCCTTCGTCGCCATGCTCGACCGTCCTGCGGTTGCCAAGCCGCGGCTTCGCCGGCTCCTGACGGAGCCATCGGTCCTCGACCGATAGCTCTGACCTGACCCCGTGCAGCTCGCGCCGCCCGTCCGGTTCGAACCGGGCCGGCATGACGTCTCTGCTTTCGACTGCGGCTCGGAGGCGCAGACGAGGTGGCTGCGCCAGGTCGCGCGGACGGCGCAGGCTGCCCGAACCGCGGTCGTCTACGTCGTAGCCCCGGAGGGCGAGGATCGCGTCGTCGGCTACTACGCGCTCGCAGCCGCGTCGGTCGCCCAGGCGGATGCGCCGTCGCCTCTGCTGAAGTCCGCTGGCCGCAGCCCGATCCCCGTGATCCTGCTCGCCCGGCTTGGCGTCGATGTGGGCGCCCAGGGACACGGCCTCGGCGCTGCGCTCGTGAAGGACGCCATGCTCCGTTCATACCAGGCCGCGGAGACCGTTGGCGCTCGTGCGCTTCTCATCCACGCGGAGTCAGCGACGGCACGTGACTTCTATGTGCACCTCGCAGAGTTCGAGGAGTCACCGACGGATCCCCTGCACCTCGTCCTGCTCATGGAGGACATGGAGGGCATCCTCGGCGAGTAGCCAAGGTCGCGACCTGCGACGGCCTCGCCGCCAAGGCGCGCTCCCTCCCTCTCAAATAAACATAACTAATATTATCGGAAGTACCTGCACGGCTTGCGCCGCTGGGTCAGACGGGCGATAGGCCTGTGCCGGCGAGACCGAGTCGATCGAAGTATTCCTGTGCTGCGACCACGAGACGCGCGGCGTCCGCGACCAGGTGCTCGGCCTCCTGCAGGTCGTATGGAGGGTCGTCGGGCTCTGGATATCGGGCAGCCGTCTGAGCCGCGGATAGAGCCACGATGTCGACGAGTACGTCGCGAAGGCCCGCCTCGCCCGGACTTCGCTTAAGGAGCAAGAGCAGATCGTGCGTCAAGGGAGGCTCGGTGCCCCCTAGCGCGACGGTCGCCTTGAGGGCCTTCTCTGCCGCCTGCTGAGCGAGGTATGCGGCCTGGCGGGGCGCTGCCCCGGCGATATCGATGAGTGCACGTGCCGTAGCGAGGTCCCCAAGGGCCGTTCGAAGCCACCAGACGGCCGGCTCAGGCGGCATCGCCGCGGTCATAGACGACTTGTCCCTCCTGGAGCGCCCAATACACCGCGCCAGATGGACGACCAGGGATACGACCGTCGGTCTCCTCGGCCGTGGCCACGACGACGTCCGCGGCCACGGCCAGATCCTCGAAGGATCGACGGATGGCGATACGCATGGCGCGACGGTTCGCTACCGCGTCGACGACAACTAACAGGTCGTAGTCACTGTCCTCGCGCGCGTCCCCTCTCGCACGTGAACCGAAAAGCACGATCCTCACCGGATCCACGAGGCGAACGATGCGTCCGACGATCATTGAGAGCCACGGGTCGGTCGTGACGGCTGGCCGGACTGGGGCAGCCGGGAGATATGGCGCCACGGCCTCGCGGATCTCGTGCGCCCGTTCCGCGCGCCCCTGGCGGACGAGCGCCAGCCAGTCGGGCATCGGCTCGCCCGTCAACGTCCGCTGCCAGGACGGCGGGAGCGGCTGTCGGTCGGCGTCAGGCACGGTCGCGGCGTCCAGGTCACGTTCCTCGATGAGGTGCTGCGTCCCGATCTTTCGGGATGGCAGCTTCCCTTCCCTGATCCAGCGGCGGATCGTCTCCGGGTTGCGGCCGACCCGTCGAGCCGCCTCAGGCACGGTCAGGGTCATCGGTCCCCTCCACTGCTCTCGCGCTCATGTCGCGACGGCATTGTAGCATACTACACCTCGCCGCTCGATCCTTTCTCAAGATCTGATCGCACCGCTTCGGTGCGTGTCGGCACCCAATCGCGTCTGCCGGCGTCGGATACAGGAACCGGCGCCCGTCCCAGGGCGCCGGTTCCGATTGGTTTCCGTGAAACACGAGCGGTTCATGGCGGGCGGGCGGAGCCGGCGCGCTGCCAGCCCAGGCCCGCCGTCACACGCCCGCGCGGGTGTCCGAGCTGATGTTGCCCGCTCGGGGCCGGGTGGCGAGGTTCGTCACGCCGCGCGTCGAGTCGGCCGTGCACGGCAGCATGGCTATCGGCCTCGCCGACAAAGCCCTCCGTGCAAGATCCGATCTCACGACCATGGCCGACGACGTCACTGCGCACCCCTCCAGCGGCATGAGCGAGCGTCCGATATCGATCCTACCCCAGCAGCGCAAGTCCGGCGCTGCACACATCCCGGCGCCCGCCCCGGAAGCCCTCCCCTCCCCGACTACGTACGGCGCGCTGCCAGTGTGGGCCCGCCTGTTCAACCCCCCGAGAAGACCGGGGAGACCAGGATTCGATCGCCCTCCCGGACCTCCTCGGCCAGGTCGATCGCCCATCCATCCCGGCCGACGATCACGGGCCTGGCGTGGTCGATCCCGATCGCATCCAGCAGCTCGGCCACCGTCGTCCCCGGCAGGAGCTCGAGCTCCCGCTCGCTGAACCCGAGGGTGTGGACAAGGCCGCCTGCCAGCTTGACGGTGACGTTCATCTTCAGCCGAGTGTCGCGTACGCCTCCGCGGCCGCCGCCTCGGCGCCCAGCCCCAGGTTCTCCAGGGTGGCCCGGGTCGGCACCCCGCGCGTGTCGTAGCCGCGAATGTCGTAATAGTGCTGGAGCATCTCGTCGTACTGCTCGCGATCGAGATGCAGGCCGGCGATCGGCCCGTCCGTGTCGACGTTGGCGGGATCGAACCAGGCGGCCGGCGGGAAGTCGGCCGACCGGTCCGTGTGCGGGTACTCGCGCAGCCAGAACAGCTTCATGAGCGCGTAGATCCGGTCGGAGATCGGCCAGAAGTCCTCCAGCTTCCAGTCACTGCCGGTGATCGTGTTGAAGTACGTCGGGTAGTGCTCCACGCCCCAGCCGAGCTCCACCCAGGGGAACCGGCAGCTGACGATCGACTCGAAGAGCCCGCCCCGGATCCGCTGGAGGTCGACGATCTTCTGGGCCTTGTCGCGCCCGTACGACCCGCGCGCCGTCTGCTTGACCTCGAACGTGATGATCCACGACTCCTTGTGGTGGGCGCCGATGGGGCTCACCCCGAACGCGAGGGCCATGCCCGGGATGAACTTGCAGTTGTAGGCCGAGATCTCGAGGCCCTTGATCTGCATCGCGTAGTCCTCGGACCCGTGGCCGAACGCCCGGGCGGCGCGCAGGGTCCCATCGGCGAGGAGGTTGCCGATCTCGCCCTCGCGCCGCGCAATCATGCCGAGGACCTTCTTGAAGCCGGCCGCGTCGCCGAAGCGGAGGTCGCCCGAGACGGCTCCCCGCTCGATCGCATCGGCGTAGAAGCCGAGCACGCTGCCGGCCGAGATCGTGTCGAGCCCGTAGTCGTCGCACAGGTAGTTGAGCGCGGCGACCTGGGCGAGGTCGAAGAGATCGAGGTTCGGACCCAGGAGGCCGATGTTCTCGTAGTCGACCTCCGCCTCCCGACCCTCGTCGTCGGGGATGGCGATGCCGCAGCGCATCGTGCAGTTGGGGCAGCCGTAGGTGGCGACCCGCGCCGCGTGGACCCGTTCGCCGTCAACCTTCCAGGCGTCCGGGTGGTGGGTTCCCCGGAAGTTGTGGACCGGGAGCGCCGCGACCTCGTTGCACCAGGGCAGGACGCCGGTCGTGCCCTGGGTGGACCAGGCGGCCTCCTTGTCCATGGCGTGGACGGTTCGCAGATCGTCGCGCCCGAGCGTCTTCATGGCCGCGGGGAACGCCTGCGGGATGGGCTTGGAGCCCTTCACCACGATCGCCTTGAGGAGCTTCGAACCCATCACTGCGCCCATGCCGGGCCGCCCGCCGGCCCGCCCCTCGAGGCTGCGGACCACGGCGAAGCGGACCATGTTCTCGCCGCCCTGGCCGATGTTCAGGACCCCGACGCCCTTCCCGTAGCGGGCGTAGATCCAGTCGTTCGTCTCCATCGTGCCCTTGCCCCAGACCTCGTCGGCCGGCAGGAACTCGACGCGGTCGTCATCGATGGAGAGCAGCGTTGGGCGGTCGGCCCGGCCCTCGACGATGAGGGCGTCATAGCCCGCCTTGCGGAGCTGGTCCGTGACGCGCGTGCCGAGATTCCCGTCGCCGTAGCCGCCGGTCGCGGGCGACTTGGCGGCGACGATCGTCTTGCCGGTGTTGGGGGCGGGGATGCCGGAGATGGGGCCGACGGCCACCACCAGCTTGTTGTCGGGCCCGAGTGGGTCGATCCCGGGGGCGAGCTCGTCGTACAGGATCTTGACGGCGAAGCCGCGGCCGCCGATCCAGGTGTGGGCAAACTCCTCCGAGAACGTCTCGATCCTGAACGTCCGCGACGTCAGGTTGACCCGCAGGAATTGCCCGGTCCATCCATCCATGATTGAGCTCACCCCTCGGCTGGAACGCGCGCTCGCGTGGGACACCCCCCCGCTCCGGATGCTAGGCCGAGGAGGTGTGGGAGTCTAGGGTCCGGATGGACCCTTCACGGGGACCGGGCGGCCGACATCGCTCTCCCGGAGCGTCTCCTCCCAGCGCGCCGCGGCGGCGCTCAGCTCCCCCGCGAGGGCGGGCGTGACCCGTCCCCGGACGCGGACGTCGCGGTCCCGGTACTCGAGCTCGATCGCTCCCCGCTCGCGGACGCGGGCCAGGAGCTCGCCGGCGGCGTACGGCACCGCGAGGTCGACGTCCACGCCGAGCGAGGTCAGGATCCCGGCCAGCTCGAGGCGGAGGGCGTCGAGCCCGAAGCCCGTGCGCGCGGAGATGAGGACGCTCCCGGCGACGATCGGCGCGGTGGCGGCAGCGCCGCCGTCGGCACCTAGGAGGTCGGCCTTGTTGAAGGCCACGAGGCGCGGCTTCTCCCCTGCGCCGAGCTCGTCGAGGACGGTCTGGACGGTGGCCCGGTGCTCGGCGAAGTGGCCGTCCGAGGCATCGACGATCTCGACGAGGACGTCGGCCCGGGTCACCTCCTCGAGGGTCGCCCGGAAGGCGTCGACCAGCTGGTGCGGGAGCTTGTGGATGAAGCCGACCGTGTCGGTCAGGATCGCCATCTGGCCGTCGCCGAGCTTGACCTGGCGGCTCGTGGGGTCAAGCGTGGCGAAGAGCTTGTCCTCGGCCAGCGTCACCACGCTCCCGACGAGGGCGTTGAGGAGGGTCGACTTGCCGGAGTTCGTGTAGCCGACGATGGAGACGGTCGGCACGAGGCGCCGGTCGCGGCCCCGGGCGGCGGTCGCCCGCTGCTGACGGACGTCCTCGACGCGCTCCTTCATCTTCTTGATCCGCTCGCGGATGAGCCGGCGGTCGGTCTCCAGCTGGGTCTCACCGGGCCCGCGGGTGCCGATGCCGCCGCCGGTTCGCGAGAGGTGCGTCCACATTCGCGTGAGCCGCGGCAGCTGGTACTCCAGCTGGGCCAGCTCCACCTGGAGGCGCCCCTCGTGGGTCCGGGCGTGCTGGGCGAAGATGTCGAGAATGAGCCGGCTCCGGTCGATGACCTTGACCTTCAGGAGCTCCTCCAGCGCCCGCTGCTGGCCGGGCGACAGCTCGTCGTCGGCGACGAGGACGCCGAAGCCGGTCTCCGCCTTCGCCGCCAGCAGCTCCTCCGCCTTGCCCTTGCCGACGTACCAGTTGGGGTCGACGTGGCGTCGGTTCTGCCACTCCGCGCCGACGACCTCGGCGCCGGCCGTCTCGGCGAGCGAGGCGAGCTCGGCCAGGCTGTCCTCGGCGTGCCAGCCGGGGTCCTCGCCGGTGTCCACGGCGACCAGGAAGGCCTTTTCGATGGGCGGCGCGAGATCGATGGTGGTGGATCGGGGCATGGAGGGAGGATACCCCGCGGGTCAGGAGTCCACGAACGCCCGGGCCGCAGCGATCGCCCGGGGAGTGCCACCGGGGTCCGCGGGGTCCAGCTGGAGGTCCACCGGCTCGCGCCGGAACCAGGTTCGCTGGCGGCGGGCGAAGGCGACGTTGCGCCGGATGTTGACCGCCAAGTACCCGGCCCGGTCGAGCCGCCCGTCCAGCAGGTCCCAGGCCTCGCGGTAGCCGATCCCCGAGAAGGCCGGCAGGGCGGGGTCGAAGCGCTCGCGGAGCGAGGCCGCCTCGGCGAGGATGCCGCCTTCGAGCTGGGCCTCGGACCGGTGGGCGATCCAGGCCCGGTGGAGCGCGTGGTCGGCCACGTCGAGGCCGATGCGCAGGGTCGGCCCGCCGTAGCCGCGGGGCTCCGGCAGTGGCGCGTCCCCGGCAAGCGTCGCGATCTCGAGCGCCCGGACCACCCGGCGCGGGTTGCGCCGGTCGGTGCGGGAGGCGAGCCCCGGAGCCAGGTCCCGCAGGCGTCCGGCCAGCGCGTGGAGGCCGTCCCGCGCCAGGCTCGCCTCCAGGTCGCGCCGGAGCGCCGGATCCCAGGGGAGGCGCTCGACCGCGAGGCCGCCGGCGACCGCGGCGATCCAGAACCCGCTGCCGCCGGCAAGGATCGCGACCCCGCCGGCGGCCGCGAGGTCGGCCAGGACGCCCGCCGCGTGGTCGACGAAGTCGGCGACGGAGAAGGGCTGGTCCGGCTCCACGAGGTCGAGTCCGTGGTGGGGCACGCCGCGACGCTCGGGGAGGGTCGGCTTGGCCGTCCCGACGTCCATCCCCCGGTAGACCTGGCGGGAGTCGGCGGAGATGACGTCCGCCCGTCGGCCGCCCGCCCGGATCAAGAGGGCGATCTCGATCGCGAGGGCGGTCTTGCCGGTCGCGGTGGGGCCGCCGACGACGATCAGGGGCGGCTGCGCTCCGGCGGGCGGGCGGCCGGGCGAGGTGGTCGTGGCGCTCCCCTCCCCCGCCCTACGCGAGGACGCCGCGGAGGCTGTACGGGCCGGCGCCCACGATCCGCGCCTCGACGATGCGCCCGACAAGCCCTGGCGGGCCCGACAGATGGACGAGCTTGTTCTCGCGCGAGCGGCCGAACAGGCGCACGGAACCCCCGGGCTGCGGTCCCGCGAAGGGGTCCTCCCCCGCCAGCGTGAGGGGCGCCCCCGCCCGCGTGAAGGGCGCCCCCGCCCGCTCATCGGGCGCCTCGTCCTCGTGGTCGTGCGCACGCGGACGGGCGATGGCGTCCACGAGGATCGACGCGCGGCTGCCGAGCCGTTCCCGGTTGCGGTCGAAGCCGATCGCCTCCTGGAGCGCGAGGAGGCCATTGAGGCGCTCCCGCTTCACGGCCGCGGGAACGTCGTCCGGGAGGCGCATGGCGGGCGTGCCCGGGCGCGGCGAGTAGGCCGCCGCGAAGACCTGGTCGTAGCGGACCGCCCGGAGGAGCTCGAGGGTCGCCTCGTGCTGGGCGTCGGTCTCGCCGCAGAAGCCGACGATGACGTCGGTGCTGACGGCGATCCCCGGGACGGCCGCCCGGATGCGCTCAAGGCGCTCGCGGTAGTGCTCGATGGAGTACTGGCGGCCCATCCGCCGGAGGACGGCGTCGTCGCCCGACTGGACCGGGAGGTGGAGGGCCTCGCAGACGGAGGGGCATTCGGCCATGGCGGTCACCAGGCGGTCCGAGAGATCCCAGGGATGCGAGGTGACGAAGCGCAGGCGCGCGATCGCCGGGCCCCCGTCGTCGCCCCGGATCGCGTCGATGGCCCGGACCAGCTCCGCCAGGTCGGGACGGCCCCGCCGGTCGAGCTGGCGGCCCGCCCAGCGGTCCTCGCCGGCGTCGGCGAAGCGCGCCTCCACCGACAGGTCGTGGCCATAGCTGTTCACGTTCTGGCCGAGGAGCGTGACCTCGCGATACCCGGCCCCGGCCAGGGCCCGAGCCTCGGCGAGGATCTCGTCGAAGGGCCGACTCCGTTCCGGGCCGCGGCTGAAGGGGACGATGCAGTAGGTGCAGGTCTTGTCGCAGCCGTAGATGATCGGCAGCCAGGCCGCGACGGCCGAGTCCCGGCGGAGCGTGCCCGCGACGACGGCTGTCGCGCGCGACCCCGCGAGGTGGTCCGCAGCAGAGACCGCGACGCCCTTCACGACCGTCGTCGCGGCGGTGGCAGGCGGGAGTCCGACCGGACCCTGCGCCGAGGCCAGCCCCAGGCGCTCGACGAGCTCCGGCTCCTCGTCGGGACGCAGGAAGAGGTCGACGGCCGGGAAGCGGCGCGCCAGGCCGCCCCGGTCCCGTTCGCGGACGGCGCAGCCGGTCAAGATCACCCGCATCCCCGGGTTCGAACTCTTCAGCGCCCGCAGGACGCCCTGGCGGCCGATCACCTTCGCCTCGGCCGCCTCGCGGATCGCGCAGGTGTTGATGACGACGAGGTCGGCGGCCTCCATCGACGGCGCCTCGGCGCATCCGGCAGCCAGGAGGCGACCCGCCATCTCCTCCGAATCGCTCCTGTTCATCTGGCAGCCGAGCGTCCAGACCCAGAAGCGCGGCAGGGCCTGGTGCTCGGGCCGGAACTCCACCACGCGCCCGTCGTGGGGCGCGACGGGCGGTCGCGGGGCGCCGTCGCGGGCGGCCGGCGGCAGGACCTCTAGGACGGGCAGCTGGCGTGAGCTCATCGGGCGACGGCCGCGGGGCCCCGCGCGAGGGCCGTCCGCATCCCCTCTGCCACGTCGTCGGGGATCCAGGTCTCCGCGATCGCCTCGGCGTACGTCCCCTCGTCGCCGTGGAAGTCGGTGCCGCCCGAGGGGACGAGCCGGTGGGCGGCCGCCACGTAGCGCATCCGTTCGACCGTCGCCGCGTCGAAGCTCCGGTGGTGGACCTCGATCCCGCCGAGGCCCGCGTCGACGAGGTCGCGGACCAGGTCCGGGCGCTCGGAAGCCGCCGCGAAGTGGGCCAGCACCGGCAGGCCGCCGGCGCCGCGGATCGCGGCGAGGGCCTCGCCCGGGCCCATCGCCTCGCGCCGGACGTAGCCCGGCCTGCCGCGGCCGATGATGCGGTCGAAGGCATCGGAGACGTCGGCGGCGAACCCGGCCTCCACGAGAGCCCGGGCGATCGTGGGCCGGCCCAGCGACTCCTCGGCGGAGCGGTCGAGGCCCTCGAGCTGGGCGTCCACCGGAACCCCCGCCTCCCGAAGCTTCGCGAGCATCCGCTCGAAGCGCCAGCGGCGTGCCCCGCGCTGGAGGTCCAGGACGGCCTCGAACGACTCCGCGGAGGGATCGACACCCAGGCCGACGAGGTGGAGCTCACCGTCGGGAAGGGCGACCGCCTCGGGGACGGTGGCGTTGATCTCGATGCCGGGGACGAGATCGAGACCCGCCGGGAGCACCGGACCACCCGGCGCGACGAGCTCGCGATACCCGGCCAGCGTGTCGTGGTCGGTCACCGCCAGCGTGCGTACCCCGGCCGCCGCGGCCGCCGCGACGAGCGTGGACGGCTCCAGCAACCCATCCGAGCGATTCGTGTGGGCATGGAAGTCCGCCCGCGAGGGACTCGGCGGGACCAGGCGACCGACCGCCGGCGCCCGTCGGTCGCGCGGCATCAGGCGTGCTCCACGATCCGGCGCAGGCGCTCCACGGCGAGGGCGCGCCCGGTCGCCGGATCCACGTCGACCCGCAGGGCGTTGAAGACGACGGGCCAGCCACCGACCTCGAAGCGGGTCGGGAGGCCGTTCAGGAAGCGCGGAAGGACGGTAGCGGGGTCGAACCCGATCACGGAATGCAGCGGCCCGGTCATCCCGAGGTCGCTCTGGTACGCCGTTCCCTTCGGCAGGATCCGCTCGTCGGCGGTCTGCACGTGAGTGTGGGTGCCGACGACCGCGCTGACGCGCCCGTCGAGGTGGAGCCCGAAGGCGTTCTTCTCGCTCGTGATCTCGCAGTGGAAGTCGACGAGCCGCACCGGGGGCAGGGCGTCGGCGCCCTCGTCGAGCAGCCGGTCGACCTCGGTGAAGGGGTTCTCGATCGGGATCATGTAGGTCCGGCCCTGGAAGTTGAGGACCGCGACGTCCGTCCCGTCGGCCGCCTCGAAGACGCCCCAGCCGCGCCCCGGGACGCCGTCGGTCCCGTAGTTGTGGGGTCGCAGGATCCGTTCGTCCGTCTCGAGCGCCGGGTAGATCTCGCGCTTGTCCCAGATGTGGTTGCCCGACGTGATGACGTCAACGCCGGCCTGGAAGAGGCTGGCGGCCGTCCCCGTGGTCAGGCCCATCCCTCCGGCGAGGTTCTCGCCATTGGCGGTGACGAAGTCGATGCCATCGGCCGTCCGCAGGTCCGGGAGGATCCGCTCGATCGTCTCGCGCCCGGGCTTCCCGATGACGTCGCCGATCATCAGGATCCGGCACGCCCTGGGCGCGCGGGGTGCGGTCACCCCTCCCCTACTTCGCGTACTCGACGGACCGCGTCTCGCGGATGACCGTCACTTTGATCTGCCCGGGATAGGTGAGGGTCTCCTCGATCTTGCGCACGATGTCGCGGGCAAGGCGGGTCGCGGAGAGGTCGTCGATCTCTTCGGGCCGCACGAGGATCCGCACCTCGCGACCGGCCTGCACGGCGAACGTGCGGTCGACGCCCGGGAAGCTGCCGGCGATCGCCTGGAGGTCCTCGAGGCGCTTCACGTACAGCTCGACCGACTCGCCGCGGGCGCCGGGACGCGAGGCGCTGATGGCGTCGGCAGCCTGGACGATCGGCGCCTCGATGCAGGCGTACTCCACCTCCTGGTGGTGCGCGGCGATGCTGTTCATCACCTTGAACGAGAGGTTGTGGCGCTGGGCGACCTGGGCGCCGATGGCGGCGTGGGGGCCCTCGACCTCGTGGTCGATCGCCTTGCCGATGTCGTGGAGCAGACCGCCCGTCTTCGCCGCCTGGACGTCGGCGCCGAGCTCTGCCGCGATGACCGCCGCGAGGCGGCTCGTCTCGACCACGTGGTTGAGGACGTTCTGGCCGTAGCTCGTGCGGAACTTGAGCCGCCCCAGCAGGCGCAGGATCTCCATGGGGAGGCCCGGGACGCCCGCGTCGTAGGCGGCAGTCTCGCCGGCCTGGCGGATCACGAGCTCGACCTCCGCGCGGGCCTTGGCGACGACCTCCTCGGTCCGGCCCGGGTGGATCCGGCCATCGGCCCTCAGCCTCGTGAGGGCGATCCGGGCCCCTTCCCGGCGCACCGGGTCCAAGCCGGAGAGGACGACGGGCTCGGCGGTGGCGGCGATTAACAGGTCGGTACCCCGCCC
>CAZVPS010000013.1:0-19864 GCA_964629105.1 uncultured Anaerolineaceae bacterium | reverse complement strand
CCGGCAGGCCGATCCGGAGGTGGTAGGTAGGCGAAAGCGTCTCGAGGTCGAACTCGACGGAGGCATTCCGGACGTCGGGAGTCGTGTGCGCGTAGACCTTCAGCTCCGCGTAGTGGGTCGTGGCGGCCACCAGCGCGCCCGTCCGCAGGAAGTGGTCGAGCAGGGCCTGGGCCAGGGCCGAGCCCTCGGTCGGGTCGGTGCCCGCGCCGAGCTCGTCGAGGAGGACGAGCGTGGCGGGGCCCGCGGCGGCGGCGATCCGCACGATCGAGCGCAGGTGGCCGGAGAAGGTCGAGAGGCTCTGGGCGACGCTCTGCTCGTCGCCGATGTCGGCGAAGACGTCGGCCAGCACGGGGAGCCGGCTGCCCGGGTCGGCGGGAACGTGGAGCCCGGCCTGATGCATGAGGACGAGGAGGCCGACCGTGCGGAGCGTGACGGTCTTCCCGCCGGTGTTCGGGCCGGTCACGACGAGGGCCCGGAAGTCCGTTCCCAGCTCGACGTCGATCGGGACGACGTGCCCGACGAGGCCCGGGTGGCGGGCGCCCTTGAGGACAATTTCGGTTCGCGTCGCGGGTTCGGCGCGGACGGCGTCCATCTCCTCGGCCAGGCGCGCCTTCGCGCTCCAGAGGTCGAAGCGGGCGAGCGCGTCAACCGTCTCCCCGAGCGGGCCGGCCTGGCTGCCCACGAGCGCCGACAGCTCGTCGAGGATCCGCTCGATCTCCGCGGCCTCGGCGAGCTGGGCCTCGCGCCAGGCGTTGCCGAGCTCCACCGCCACGAGCGGCTCGACGAAGAGCGTCTGCCCGCTGCCCGACGCGTCGTGGACGATCCCCTTGACGCGGCTCCGGGCATCCACCCGGACCGGCACCACGTAGCGCCCGTTGCGGAGGGTGACGATCGGGTCCTGGAGGGCGCCGCCCACGTCGCTCGAGTGGACAAGCTGCTCGAGGCGGGTCCGGAGCCGCTCGTAGGCGCCGCGGGTCGCCCGGCGCAGGGCGCCGAGGCGCGGCGACGCCGTGTCGAGGAGCTCCCCCGCCGGATCGAAGCTGCGCTCGAGCGTCGAGCGCAGGCCCGGAAGCGGGTGCAGGCTGCGCGCCAGCTCGTGCAGGAGCGACCGCCGATCGTCCGCCAGGATGTCGCGGAGGCGCGCTCCCGCCTCGAGCGTCTGGGCGATCGCGGCGAACTGCCCGGCGTCCAGCCGCCCACCCCGCGCCGCGCGGTCCACCGCCGGCCCGATGTCGTGCGCGCCCCCGATCCCCGCGCTGGGGCGTTCGGCGAGGAGCGCCCGGACCTGCGATGTCTCCTCGAGGGCGATCTCGACGAGCACCCGGTCGGACGACGGGAGGAGGGCCTCGGCCAGGCGTCGCCCGGGGGGGAACCCGGTGGTGGCGGCGAGGCGCTCGCGGACCAGGGGGAACTCGAGCAGGGCGATCGACTTCGCGTCCATCAGGGCCGCACCTTCGCCGCCGGACAACCCGCCACCACGAACCGCCACGGCCGATCGGCCCAACCCGGTCCAGCGTATGCCACGCCCACCCGGGCGGTGGCGACGACCGCGCCACGCGGACGGTTCGCCGGGCCCGGCTCGAGGCGCAGGCTGCTCGCGGGATCGAGAAGGTCCAGGCCGTCCTCGCCGAGCTCGACGTCGAAGGCGGCCCCGAGGTTCGCCGGCCCGGCGGCCAGGCCGTCGTCGGGGAGCCTGGCGATTCGGGCTGCCTCCGCGGTGGGGTCGGCGGCGGCCGCGCGCCGCGATGCCACGGCCCGCGCCAGGCGCGCCGCGCGCATCGACGCGATCCCCTCGAGCGGCTCGACCGTGCGGAGCAGGATCGCCGCGCCCTGCCCGGAGGGACCGACGACGACGTTGAGGCAGACGTGCATGCCGTAGACACCGTACACGTAGGCGCGGCCCGGCGCGCCGAACATCGTGGCCGCCCGGGACGTGGGGCCGAACCGGGCGTGCGACGCGCGATCCTCGGGTCCCGCGTACGCCTCCACCTCGACGATCCGCCCGACCCGGCGGGCCCCCGCGCGGTCGCGAACGAGGAACGCTCCGACGAGGCCGTGGGCCGCCTCGACGACGGGTCCCGCGAGAAGGCGGGGCAGGTCGCCGGCGGGCTTCAGCGGTAGTACTCGCGCAGGTCGGACGGGACGATCCAGCCGAAGATCACGAAGAAGAGCGGAATGAGCGAGGCACGGAACAGGTCCACGACCTGGGACGAGGCGTAGAAGTTGTAGATGTCCCGCAGGATCCCGAGCTCGTCGGGGTCGGTCGGGTTGCCCGGCAGGGCGTAGTACGAATCGAGGACGACGATCAGCGCACCCACGAGCAGGAGGGCCTGGAAGGCGCCGAGGATTCCGCCGACGAGCTCGTCGACCATCGTCGCCTTGGCGAACAGGGTCGTGCGGCGGTAGAACGTCTGGACCGTGATCGACCCCGCAATGTAGATCGTCAGGGCGCTCCCTCCGAACGCCAGCATGTAGACGTACGGCTTCGGCAGATGGGTCCAGTACTGCGCCAGCCAGGCGCCCAACGGGTCGCGGAGGTTCAGCGCGAGCAGCAGGGAGAGCAGGACGATGGCGAGCCCGAGCACCCGGCGCAGCGCTCCCTGGATGTAGCCGACAACGAAGAAGCCCGCCACGAAGAACGCGACCAGGATGTCGAAGAGATTGAGCCTCTCGATGAACGCGAGGACGTCCACGCAGCCTCCGGTTCCCGACGCCCGCGGCGTCCTCTGCCTGGTCTCGCCGCATTCCCCCGGCGACCATCTGTCACTCTACGCTGCCGCTTCGGGTCGTCGCAACCACGTCCGGCGCATCAGCGCACCGCCCGCGCCCCCGATCAGGCGCGCAGGCGGCCCTCGTGGGCGGCGGCCACGGCCGCCACCAGGCGGCCGACGATCTCGTCGACCTCCCCGTCGTCGAGCGAGCGATCGTCAGCGCGGATCGCCAGGCGCCAGGCGAGGCTCTTCTCCGAGGGCCCCAGCGGCGCCCCGCGATAGATGTCGAAGAGGGTCACGCCCCGTACGAGCGAGCCTCCCGCGGCCCGCAGCGTGGTCGCCACCACACCGGCCTTGACCGTCTCCGCCACGACGACGGCGAGATCCCGCTCGACCCCGGCGTGGCGGCCTACCGGGAGGACGCGGACGGCCGGCAGCTGGCCGGCCCCCAGCCCGGCGATCGCCAGCTCCCCGGCGACGACCCGGCCGGCGCGCAGGTCCCACGCCGCCAGCGTCGCGGGATGGATCTCGCCGACCAGGCCGGACACGCTTCCCGTCGCGGCAGCCTGCGCAGAGCGCCCCGGGTGCAGAGGCGGCCCGTCCCGGTGGGGCAGGAAGACGGGTTCGGCCACGCCGAGGGTGCGGGCAACGAGCGCCACGAGCGCCTTGCCGTCCTCGGTCTCCCAGGGTCGCCCGGCAAGGCTCCAAGAGGCGGGCACGGCGGCGCCCGCCAGGAGGAACGCGAGGCGCCACCACTCGGCCGGGCTGCCGTCCGGGGCCGCCGCGTAACCCTTGCCGATCTCGAAGATCGCGACATCGTCGCGGCCGTGCCGCTCGTTGCTGGCAAGGACGTCGAGCAGGCTCCCGACCAGGCCGCTGCGCAGAACCGCGTGGCGCTCCGAGAGCGGGTTGCGGACGCGGATCGGGTTGCCCGCCACGGCCTCCTCGCCGGGGACGCCGGCGGCGGCCGCGACGGGCCACGCGAGGCGCCCGGCGTGCCACTCGGGGACCAGGGCGGGCGTCACCACCTCCGTCAGACCCGCGCCCGCCAGCGCCCGGCGGATCGCGTCCCGCCGTTCCAGGGGGTCGGGACGGAACCGTGGCATCGGCGTGTCGGGCGTCTTCGTGGGGACGGCGTCGTAGCCGCCGACACGCACGATCTCCTCGGCGACGTCGGCCTCGATGTGGAGGTCCCGGCGCCACGTCGGGACCCGCGCCACCAGCGGCTCGCCGGCGTCGGCGACGACGGGCGGTGGCTCGACGTCGATCCCGACGCGGCCCAGCAGCTCGACCTGCTCGGCCGCCGAGAACGCCGTTCCCAGCAAACGGTTGACGCGGGCCGGCCGGAACGGCACGCGTCCGCCCCGGGGCTCGTCCGGAGCGGTGTCGACCCGACCGGCGGCGGCGGCGCCACCCGTCCACGCCACCACGAGCTCGGCGACGCGGTCGGCGCCGAGGCGGGCCAGGCGAGCTTCCTGGCCTTTCTCGAAGCGGAGGCTGGCCTCCGACCGCAGGGCGTGCCGGAACGCGGTCCTCCGGACGCTCACCGGGTCGAAGATGGCGGATTCGATGATCACGTCGCGGGTGGATGCCGACACCTCGGAGCGGGCGCCACCGATCACGCCGGCGATCGCCAGCGGGCCGTCGGCGTCGGCGATGACGAGGTCTTCGAGCACGAGCTCGCGCTCCACGTGATCGAGGGTCTCGAGGCACTCGCCGGCCCTGGCCGCCCGCACGATGATCCCCGCCCGCCCGGCGGCGTCCCGGGCGACAGCCGCGGCATCGAAGGCGTGGGTCGGCTTGCCGAGCTCCAGCATGACGTAGTTCGTGGCGTCCACGACGTTGCTCACCGGACGGAGGCCGGCCGCCAGGAGCCGCATCTGGACGCGATCCGGCGACAGGCCGACGGTCACGCCGCTCACCCAGCGGCCGACGAACCGGGTGCAGAGCGACGGATCGGTCACGGAGACCGCCAGCAGGTCCGCGGTGGCCGGGCCCTCCGGCTCCGCCAGGCTGATCTCCGGGAGGCGGACGGGCGCCCCGGTGACCGCCGCCACCTCGCGCGCGAGGCCAACGAGGGAGAGGACGTCGCCCCGGTCCGGCTTGACGTCCACGTCGAGGACCACGTCGCCGTAGAGATCGGCGAGCGGGACGCCGAGGGGGGTGTCGTCCGGCAGGATGAGGATCCCGTCGGCGTCGCCGGTGAGGCGCAGCTCGTCGCCCGAGCAGAGCATCCCGTTGCTGACGACGCCCATCTTCTCGGTCCGCTCGATGACGCGGTTGCCCGGCAGCACGGCGCCCGGGAGCGCGACCGGAACGCGCTGCCCCGCGGCGATGTTCGTGGCGCCACAGACGATCTCGAGCACCTCGGCGCCGACACGGACGCGGGTGAGCGAGAGGCGGTCGGCGCGCGGGTGGCGGGTCACCTCCAGGAGCTCGCCGGTGACGACGTTCCGCCACTCGGCGCCCCAGCGCTCGAGCCCCTTGATCTCCATCCCGAGCAGCGTCAGGCGCTCGGCGAGCTGCTCCGGCGTGAGCTCCACGTCGACGTAGTCGCGGAGCCAGGAGAGCGGGACCCTCATCGGAACTGCTCCAGGAAGCGAAGGTCGCCGTCGAGGAAGGCCCGGATGTCCGTGATCCCGTGGCGCAGCATCGCGATCCGCTCGACGCCCATGCCGAAGGCGAAGCCCTGGTAGCGCTCGGGATCGATGCCGCCGTGGCGCAGGACCACCGGGTGGACCATCCCCGCCCCGAGGATCGTCATCCAGCCGGTCCGCCCGCAGGCGGGGCAGCCGGGCCCCCCGCAGACGAGGCAGCCGATGTCGAAGGCGACCGAGGGCTCGGTGAACGGGTAGTAGCCCGGCCGGAACCGCGTGGCCGTCCCCTCCCCGAACATCGCGAGGGCAAACTCGACGAGCTGGCCCTTGAGGTCGGCCAGGTTCGTCCCCTCGTCCACCATGAGCCCTTCCACCTGGAAGAACTCCGAGGCGTGCGACGCGTCGATCGCCTCGTAGCGGAAGCAGCGCCCGGGCAGGAGGGCCCGGATCGGCGGCCGCTCGGCGCGCATGACCCGGATCTGGCCGGGCGACGTATGGGTCCGCAGCAGCCCGCCCTCGAGATCCACGTACATGGTGTCCCACAGGTCCCGGGCGGGATGGTCGGGCGGGATGTTGAGCAGCTGGAAGTTGGTGAGGTCGGTCTCGACCTCCGGGCCCTCGTAGGTCACGAAGCCGAACTGGCCGAAGATCTGGGTGATCCGCTCGATCGTCTCGATGATCGGGTGGAGGGTGCCGCGGGGCATGGCCCGGGCCGGCGCGGTGACGTCGACGGCCTCGGCGGCGAGCCGTGCTGCGAGCGCCGTCGCCCCCGCCCGCGCGCGCGCTCCGGCGAGCGCCGAGTCCACCGCCTCCCGGACGTCGTTGACCACGAGGCCCACCCGCGGCCGGTCCTCGACCGGCAGCGAGCCGATGCCGCGCATCAGCCCGGAGAGCGCGCCACCCTTGCGTCCGAGGTAGTGCAGGTCCAGCTCGTCGAGCGCGGCGAGATCGGGCGCCGCGGCAATCAGGGGCAGCGCCTCGTCGCGGAGGGCGCGCAGCTGGGAAGTGAGGGTCGCGAGGTCCACGGTGGGGAGCGGCGCCTCCATCTGCCAGGCCGGGAATCGCGGACCCTCGCGGCGCCGAAGCGCGCGAGGGTCCCGCTGCGGTTGGTCGTGGGCCGGGCGCGAGCCCGGCCGCGCCGTCAGGCGCCGCGGGCAACCTCGACGATCCGGCCAAACGTCGCGTCGTCACGGACCGCGATGTCGGCGAGGATCTTCCGATCGAGCGCGATCTCGGCCTTCTTGAGACCGTTGATGAAATGGGCGTAGGCGATGCCGTGGGCGCGAGAGGCGGCGTTGATCCGCACGATCCACAGCTCGCGCAGCTGGCGCTTGCGGACCTTGCGGTCGCGGGTCGCGTAGGCGAGCGCGTGGAGGAGCGCCTCGCGCGCCGGCTTGATCAGCCGGCTGCGGGTTCCCTTCCGGCCCTCGGCCGCGTTGAGAAGCCGCTTGTGGCGGCGGTGGGCGGTGACGCCCCGCTTGACGCGTGCCATGGGGTCAGCCCTTCTTCAGGTACGGCAGGAGGCGCGCGACCTGGTCGGCGTGCTCCGGTCCGATGAGGGTCTTGCCGGCGTAGCGGCGGGTGCGCCGCGATGACTTCAGTTCCAGGTGGTGGCCGCGCCAGGACTTCACGCGGATCGGCTTGCCGCTTCCGGTCACCCCGATCCGCTTCTGGCTGCCCTTGTGGGACTTCATTTTCGGCACGCCGGACTCACTCTCCCGTGATCGCGGGCAGCGGGCCCGCAGCGTCGACCGCGACCGCCGGAGCGGCACCCGCCACCTCGCCCGCCTCGGCCTGCGTCGTCGGGGGCCTCTCCCCCGCGACGGCCTCGCGCTGCTTCGGCTTGTGGGTCGACGCGATCGTGATGTGCATTGACTTGCCTTCGAGGAGCGGTGCTCGCTCGAGGGCTCCGTGATCCTTTACCAGGTCCGCGAACTTGCTGAGGAGCTCCCGCCCGAGGTGCGGGTGGGTCAGCTCGCGACCGCGAAACTGGACGGCAACCTTGATCCGGTCACCCTCCTCGAGGAACTCGATCGCCCGGCGCACCTTCGTGTCGAAGTCGCCCTGGCCGATCTTCGGCTTCAGGCGGATCTCCTTGAACTCGACGGACCGGGACTTCCGCTTCGCCTCCTTGTCGCGCTTGGCCAGTTCGTACTTGTACTGGCCGTAGTCGAGAAGTCGGGTCACGGGCGGCGAGGCCGTCGGAGCCACCTCGACGAGGTCGTAGCCGCGCTCCTGTGCCAGGCGGAGGGCGTCCAGCGTGGGCATGACGCCCATCTGGTTCCCATCCTCGTCGATCACCCGAACCTGTGGGATCCGGATCATCTGGTTGACACGCAGCTCTCGGCTTATGGTCGGCCCCTTCGCGCTATCGAGATCTCCGAGCACCCAGAAACGGCGTGCAAGCGCACGCGCGAACCGGGCGCGGATCGCCGGCGGAGAATAGCACAACCGTGCTGGCGAACGCGGCCGTGGCGAGGCACGTTCAGGGCGGGCGCCCCGGGCGGCCAGAGGCGCGAGTCTCCCCGGAATTGGCGGGGCGGCTCGCGAGCACGAAACCCACGCCGAAACGACCGAATCCCGTCTCCTCGGGCGGCGTTTCATGGTGGAACCGGGCGCGGTTGATGCTCCCGGGACTCGGGGCCGGCGTGCCGCGGTTCAGTCCGGGCGGCGGGCGGCCGTCTCGGCGGCGAGACGCTCGGCCAGCGCCTCCCATCCCTCGGCCGGCTGCTGCGCCCCGGCGCGGGTGCGCGGGGCGGCCGTCCGCGCCTCCACCTCGCGGTCGCCGAGGACGAGCATGTAGGGCACCTTGTGCTCCTGCGCGACGCGGATCTTGTTCTGCATCCGCCCGTCGGAGTCGTCGACCTCAACCCGGATGCCGCGCCCCCGCAGGACGCCCGCCAGCTCGCGCGCCGGGTCGAGATGGCGGTCGGCGATCGGGATCACCACGGCCTGGACCGGAGCGCACCAGAGCGGGAATGCTCCGGCGAAGTGCTCCGTGAGGACGCCGATGAACCGCTCCAGCGAGCCGTAGATGGCCCGGTGGATGACCACCGGGCGCTGCTGGCGCCCGGCCTCGTCGATGTACCAGAGATCGAAGCGCTCCGGGAGCATGACCCGGTCGACCTGGATCGTCGCCGTCTGCCACTCGCGGCCCAACGCGTCGGTGATCTGGATGTCGATCTTGGGGGCGTAGAAGGCGCCGTCCTTCGGCTTCACTCGGTAGTCGAGACCGGACCGCTCGAGCTCGGCCCGCATGATCGCCTCGGTTTCGTCCCAGATAGCGAGGTCGCCGAGGGCCTTGTCGGGCCGCGTGCCGAAGGTGAGGGTCGGGGTCAGGCCGAACCAGGAGTAGGCCTCCTGGATCTCTCCCATCAGGCCCTCGATCTCGGCCGCGATCTGGTCCGGGCGGATGAAGATGTGGGCGTCGTCGGTGATGAAATGGCGGACCCGGGTCAGGCCGGAGAGGACCCCGGAGAGCTCGTTGCGGTGGAGCACGCCGTATTCGGCAAGCCGCAGGGGCAGGTCCCGGTAGGAGCGCAGGCGGCTGCGGTAGATGAAGGTCGACTCGGGGCAGTTCATCGGCTTGAGGCTGAAGGTCTGCTCCTCCGCCTCGACGTGGAACATGTTGTCCCTGTAGTGGTCCCAGTGGCCGGACTGCTCCCACAGCTTCTTGTGGACGAGCGGCGGTGTGTAGATCTCGTCGTACCCGCGCCGGTCCTGTAGCTCCCGCATCGCATCGCGAAGGGTCTGGTAGAGCCGCCAGCCCTTCGGGTGCCAGAAGGCGGCGCCGGGACTCACGTCGTGGAAGCTGAAGAGGTCGAGGCGCAGGCCCAGCTTGCGGTGGTCGCGCTTCCGGGCCTCCTCGCGCCGCCACAGGAACTGGTCCAGCTGCTCCTGCGTCTCCCAGACCGTCCCGTAGATCCGCTGCAGCATCGGCCGCTTCTCGTCGCCCCGCCAGTAGGCCCCGGCGACGGAGAGGAGCTTGAAGGGGCCGATCGCCGCGGTCGTCTCCACGTGGGGGCCCTTGCACAGGTCGCTGAACGGTCCATGGGCGTAGAAGCTGGTCACCGGGAGCGGCTCGCCGGCGGCCCGAGCGCGCGCGGCGAGGTCGTCGAGGATCTCCACCTTGTAGGCCTGGCCCGCGTCGGCGGCGGCCGCCCGCGCGTCGTCGAAGACGAGCTCCTTGCGGACGAAGGCGTGCGCCGCCGTGACGCTCGCTGCCATGCGCTCCTCGACGGCCGCGAGGTCCTCGGGCGTCAACGAGCGCGGCAGGTCGAAGTCGTAGTAGAAGCCGTTCTCGATCGAGGGTCCGATGCCGAGCTTCGCCCCGGGGAAGAGATCGAGCACGGCCTCGGCCATGACGTGCGCGGCCGAGTGCCGCATCGCGTCGATCGGGGCGTGGGCGCCCGCGTCGAGCAGCTCGTCGGCCGAGCCGCGCACGGGCGCCTCGAGCGCCTCCTGGACCTCGATCGCCTGGTCGTCGCCCATCGTTCGTCTCCTCCGGAAGCACGAAGCCCCCCGTCCCTGCAGGACGAGGGGCCGATGCCTCCCGCGGTTCCACCCGCCTTCGCCTCGCCCGGCTGGTGCCGGCGGGCGCTCTCGTGGCCGCGCTAACGGGCGGATCCCGGGCCGGTTCACCGGCCGCTCGCGGGTGGTGCCATGCCGTCGGTTGCCGCGGCGGGTCTCAGCCGATGCCCGCTGCTCTCTGGTGCTCCGCTGCCGGCGCGGCGCATCCCGCTCGACGCGTTCGCGATCTGGTGGGCGGTAGAGGACTTGAACCTCTGGCCTCATGCATGTCAAGCATGCGCTCTAACCAACTGAGCTAACCGCCCGATGTTTCGTGCTCAGCTAGAGCACATTACCCGGTGTTCTCACGGCGGGGACTTGACCTACACCGCTCCAATACCGCATGCTGGTCTCGGCAAGGACACCCGCACGAGGAACAGGAACGATGCCAGTCAAGCCCGCCATGAGCATGCATTCTACGGCAACCGACGAGCTGGGCGCGCTGGTCGCGTCCTGGCGCCGCTCCCTCGCCGCCCGGCGCCTCAGCCCGCGCACGATCGCGACCTACGCGACGAGCGTCGACCAGCTGGCCGCGTTCCTCGCCGCCGCCGGTATGCCGACCGCGGTCGCCAGCATCCGCCGCGAGCATGTCGAGGCGTTCGTCTCCGACCTCCTGGCCCGGCGCTCCCCCGGCACCGCCCACAACCGCTACCGCGGCGTCCAGGCGTTCTTCGTCTGGTGCGTCGAGGAAGGCGAGGTGCGCGAGTCGCCGATGGTGCACATGAAACCGCCCAAGCTCCCGGAGGCGCCCCCGCCGGTCCTGCGCGATGCGGACCTCCGGGCGATCCTCGCCGCGTGCGAGCGGGACCGGACGTTCGCCGGCCGGCGCGACGAGGCGATCCTGCGCGTCCTGATGGACACCGGCGCCCGGCGAGCCGAAGTGCTCGGGCTGAGCCGGGAGCATGTCGACCTGGACACCGGCGTCCTGCGCGTGACCGGCAAGGGCAGCCGGACCCGCATGGTCGCCATCGGGGCCACCACGGTCCGGGCGGTCGACCGCTACCTTCGCGCCCGGGCCAAGCGCCCCGACGCCGGCGAGCCGTGGCTCTGGCTCGGGCGCAAGGGCCAGCTGCGCGAGACCGGCCTGGCCGAGCTCATCCGCGACCGGGCCACCGAGGCCGGCGTCCGCGGCCGCGTGACGCCCCACACGTTCCGCCACTCCTACGCCCACGCGATGCTCGCCGGCGGGATGCAGGAGTCGGACCTCATGGCGATCGCCGGCTGGCGCAGCCGGGACATGCTCACCCGCTACGCCGCCGCGACCCGCCAGGAGCGGGCGCTCGTGGCGGCCCGTGCGCTCTCCCCCGTCGACCGCCTCGAGGACCCGAAGCGATGACGCCGGATGAGCTGGAGCGCGAGCGCGCTGCCCTGCTCGCGATCCTCGACACGGACAAACCGATGACAGCCGAGGTTCGCCAGCGCATCGCGGCTGTTGCCGCGGCAGACGCGGAACGAGCGATGGCGGCCGATGACTTCGACGGCAGACTCGGGCGCGCCCTCGGAGAGCAGTACGCGGCGCTGTTCGCGGAGTCCGGGATCGATGATGCGGTGCCCGGCTCGATGACGCTCAACGAGGATCGCGTCTACGTTCGCTCGCAGAGTCGCGGACGCATCGAGATCGGCCGGCTTGACTACCGGCCGCTCTTGGCCGTTGCCGCGGAAGTCGCCGAGGCGCTCGAGGCGAAACGGCAGCGCCCCTTAGCGGCGAAGGCCGCGAAGAAGCGCGGCCGCCAGGCGGAAGCGCGAGCGCTGAGTGCTGCCGGCCGGAGCGTGCCGTACATCGCGCGGGCGCTGAAGGTGCACCCGCGAACCGTCCAGCGCTACCTCGCGGGCCGACAAACCGCGACGGATCGCGAAACGCCGGGCTAGTAGGGCGCCGCCCCCGCCGCTGAAATGAGGGTGTGAGCGCTGAACGTCCAAACCCCCGCCTGACCGGCCGCATCGGCGGTCTGACCGCCTGGTCTCGCAACGATGCCGAGACCATGGTGGGGCCGGCGCACGTCGGCTTTCGCCGCCGGTTCGAGCGGCTGGTGGACCCGAACGGGGCGCTCCCCGAAGCGGAGCGGATGGTCCGCGCGGACCGCGCCCGTCGCGCCCACATGCTGACCCTCGCGGCCAAGAGCGCCGCCGCACGCAAGAGGAAGGCCGCCCCGGCTGGTGAAGAGCCCGGGACGGCCGCGGAGGCTCGCCGTGCCACCGGCGAACGTCCCTCCGCAGCATAGCGCCTCGCGGCTAGCCCGGGAAGAGGCGCGGCCGTGATCGCCGAGCCGTGGCCGTGGGCCGACCTGCCGCGGGACCTCGAGGCCGAAGCCGCCGAGTTCCACGCCCTGACCGATCCCCGCGACCCGCCCGACCCGGCCGACCTGGCGCATGAGCGGGAGGAGCGAGAGCGGGCCATCGCGGGCGCCGGCCTGGCGCGGGCCAACCTGGCAGCGCAGGAAGCGGAGGCGAAGCGCCCGCTCACCATCGAAGAGGCGCGCGACCTCGCCGCCATCGAAGGGATCGGGACGATGGATCGTCTCGGCGCCCGCCTCCTGTCCGACGTGGAACCGCGCGAGCCGTCGCCGCTCCTGATCGACCGCCTGGACCCGGAGGGACATACGATCCTCTTCGGGGCGGGCGGATGCGGGAAGGGCACGATCGCCGCGTGGTGGATCGCTCGCCTGGCAGCGGCCGGCTACCGCGTCCTGATCCTCGACTATGAGAGCCACGCCGACGAATGGGCACGCCGCGTCGACGGGCTGGGCGGCCCCCTCGCCCGCGCCGGCGTCCTGTGGGTTGCCCCGCTCGCGGCCGCCTGGCAGGGCACCCGCGGCCCACTGTGGCGGCAGGCGCGCGACATTCGCACCCTGGCGACCGCCTGGCGCGCCGACTACCTCGTTGTGGATAGCATCGTCCCGGCCTGCGGGGCGACCGATCCGACGAAACCGGAGGCCGCGAGCCAGTACGCCGGCGGGCTCGAGTACATCGGGCTCCCGGCCCTGTCCCTGGCGCACGTCCCGAAGGTCGACGCGGCGCCGCTCTACCCGTTCGGCTCGGCGTTCTGGCACAACCTCGCGCGGACCACGTGGAGTGTCACGAAGAGCGGCGAGAACGCCGGCCACGTCGTCACCCTGGCCCACCGGAAGCACAACAACTACGCGAGCCTCGGCAAGTTCACCGTCACCGTGGAATGGATCGACGGGGCGCCGCGGGAAGTCTGGGAACAGGGCTACTCGGCCGCCCTGGCCGAGCGGATCGATGCCGCCCTCGGAACCGACGCGCTCACCGTCCGCGAGCTCGTCGCCCGGATTGACGAGGACCGCGACGAAGACGACCCGGCGACGAAGCCCGACAGCGTGCGCGCCGCCCTCCGCCGCGGGCTCCGGGCCGAGGCGAAGCGGTACACCGTCGACGGCACCGGCGACGGTGCGAAGTGGAGCCGGACGGCATGAACGGCCCGAATCTGTCGCGTTTGCTGTCGCGTGGTAAGCGCCGCCTTACCGTCCAACCTGTCACGCATCCTGTCGCGTTCGTGTCCCGCTCGTGCGTGAACCTGTCGCGCTATCTGTCGCGCGACTGTCACGCCGGCAACCCGATGCGAGACGCGACACACACCCCCCCTTTTAGAAGGGGGGTTGTCGCGTCGCGCTGCCCAACCCTGCCCCTCTTGGCCGACTGGCCGACCCCATGACCCCGGAAGGAGAGCACGACATGAGCAAGCGAACCGCGACCACTGACGACTACCGGGACGCCGCGCTGGCGATGATCCGGGAGTATGCCCCGAGAGTAGACCAGGCCCGGCAGCTGATCTACGACATCTACACCGTGGGCAAGGTCGACATCCATGGCGAGCTCGTCAACGCCGACGCGTCGCAACGGCTGCGCCACTTCGCCGAACGCTACCCGTGGGTCAAGGTCAAGGCAAGCGGCTGGCGCCGACTGCTGCGAACGCCCGGGGGCACGCGAGCGCCCGTGGAGTTCACGCCCGCGCCGGGTGACCTGCCGTTCTGACATGACCCGCCATCCCGCGACCATCCACGCCCTGCCGGTCGACGCCGCCGGCGACCATCGCCCGTCGGCCTCGTGCCCGTGCTCGCCCATGCAGGCGACCGACCTAATCGAGCCGTCGCGCCTCGTGGTCATCCATCGCCACCTGCCCGACGTGCCCGACCCTGCCCCGCCTGCCCAAATGGTCGGCAAGTCATGGTGACGAACCACCGCGCGATCCGCGTCCTGCTCGTGACCGGCCGGCGTCGGCGCCCCCGCCCCCCGGGGGGCCGGTCCGCGCCGTTTCATGCGCCCGCCTTAATACCCGCCTCCCACACGCGAGGATTGTGTACGGGTTCCGGACCCTCCGAAGCCCCGGCCGCGCCCAGCTACCCCTACCCCTCGGGGGGCCCGTCCGCGGCGCTCCGGCGGCCCGCCTTAGAACCCGCGTCCCCCGGCAGACATACCTACGACCGCTCACCTACAGCACAGGGGGACCGCCCATGACCTGCCGCACCTGTGGGGCCGACCTGCCCCCGCGCTCCGGGATGGGCCGCCAGAGCCCGTACTGCGAGGCCCACCGGCCCGCCAGGGCCGCCGAGTACCGCCGGTGGCAGCTGGCCCACGCCGAGCACATCCGGGACTACCAGCGCGCCCGCTTCGGCTGGCGCTCCAGAGGAGACCGAACCTGCCCCTGCCCCTGTCGCCTCGGCCTGCTCTGCGGCGAGCCGTTCCGCGGCTACCTCGAGCGCTGCCCCCGCTGCCGCCGTCCCGCCCACGCATCCCGCTACATCCTGCAAGGAGCCCCAGCATGACCACGCCGACCGCCACCACGCCCGCCGAGAAAGTCGAGCTCGACCGCGTCCACAGCGAGGCCCTGGCCGCGAACCCGATCGTCCTCGATCACGAGCCCACCGAGACCGAGCGCGCCTCAATCAATACCGCCTGGCAGGCCGGCTACGGCGCTGGTTGTCGATTTGGTATCCGGGTCGGCATCCTCGCCAGCATCCGGGTCGAGACCGCGGACCGGGCCACCGTCGACGAGGCCCGCCTGGAAGGTCGGCGCGAGATGGCGGAGTACGCCAGCGCCGTCCTGGCCGACTCGCCGGCCGCCGTCCTGGCCGCCGCGATCGCCGCCACGCCCCGGACCGTCCACAAGGCGATCATCCGCGAGGGCGGTCAGATCACCGCGATCGTGGAGACGGCCGAATGACCCGCCTCGCGGATGCCGTCCGCGAGGCGTGGGAGGACGATCCCGAGGGCATCGGCCGGGCGGTCTATGAGCTCTCTTCCGAGGCCCTGGCGCAGCTGGACGCCCCGATCCCCGCGCCGGGCGAGCACCTGTCCGTCGCGGACCTCGGCGACGACCTGGTGGAGTGTCGGCTCGGCGTCCGGCACCTGGCGTACTGGCCGCGCCCCGTCCTGCTCGGCCGGGCGGCTGAGATCGTGCGCAGGGCCGTCTAGCCCTTGCGCAGCTGTGCGATGATGGAGCCGAGATACATGCAGACCTGCACGTATCTCCCGGGCCGCCGCGAGGCCTCCCGGTGTCGCCCGGGGCCGCGCAAGCCTCCCCGGACTTTGACCGGCTCCACGTCGCGCAGGGCCGCCGCCAGGCCTCCCCGCCGCAGACGGAGCCCCTAGTCCGACACGAGGTATTCGATGCGCACCCTTGGCGAGATCACCCGCGACCAGCACGCCGCCGCCGACCGCAAGGCCGCGATCGGCGAGGAGCAGCGCGCCATCACCACACGCCTGGCGGCCGAGGGCCGGACCGCCAACGATGGCGAGGCCGAACGCCTGGCCCGCCTGCGGCGCGGCTGGGACAACGCCGCCGCCGACGAGACCCGGTTCGCCGACGAGGCCCGCGACGTGCTCCGCGAGTACTCGCAGGACCCCGGCAAGGTCGAGCGGACCTACGACCCGCCCCCGGACCGGACCTCCGATCCCGCCCGCCTCCCCGAGCGGGACGCCGGGCTCCGGGCGATCGACCGGGCCGAGAAGGCCCGCGAGCTCTCGGCCGAGGCCGCCGGCCGGGCCGATCGGCTCGTGCGGAGCGGGTCGCCGCGCGAGCAGTCCATCGCGGCCCGCTGGGCCGCCACCACGGGCGACCCGGCCTACTCCCGCGCCTTCATGCACCTCCTGGCCAACCCGGAGCGCGGCCATCTCATGTGGACCCCGCAGGAGGCCGACGCCTTCCGCAAGGTCGAAGAGACCCGCGCGTACATGTCCCTCACGGACGCGGCGGGCGGTTTCATGGTCCCGCTGGCCCTTGACCCGAGCATCATCCTCTCGAGTGCCGGGACAACGAACGCCATGCGCAAGGTGGCCACGGTCAAGCAGACCGTGAGCGAGTCCTGGCAGGGTGTCACGTCGGCTGGCGCCACGGCGGAATGGATCGCCGAGAATACGCAGGTGGCCGAGGCGACCCCCGTCCTGGCCGCCGTCCCGATCCCGGTCTACAAGGGCGACGCGTTCGTGCCGTACTCGTTCGAAGTCGGCATGGACGCGGTCAACTTCGGCGAAGAGCTCCAGCGCGTCCTGGTGGACGCCGCCGACAGCCTCATGGCGACGGCGTACACGACCGGCCCCGGCACCACGGCCCCCACGGGGATCATCACGGCGCTCACCGGGGGCGCCTCGGAGATCAACGGCACGGGCTCGGAGGCGATCATCGCCGCCGACCCGCTCGCCCTGCAGGCCGCCCTCCCGGCGCGGTTCTCCCCGCGGGCGTCCTTCATGGCCCACATCGGGATCATCAACGCCCTTGCCGCCCTCGAGACCACCGGCGGCAACCTCCGGTTCCCGGAGATCGCGGTCGGCCGGCTCCTGGGGAAGCCGCTCACCGAGAACAGCGACATGGACGGCGTCATCAACGCCGCCGCAACCCAGAACAACTACTGCCTGGTCTACGGCGACCTGTCGCAGTACTTCATCGTGGACCGGATCGGGACTACCCTGGAGATCATCCCGAACCTGATGGGCGCCAACCAGCGCCCGACCGGCTCGCGGGGCGCGCTCCTCTGGTTCCGCACCGGCGGCAACGTCTCGACCATCAACGCCTTCCGCCTCCTCGACGTCCCGACGACGGCCTAGGCCATGGGCACGATCGTTCGGGCCGTCATGCCCGGCGGGTTCGCGCTTCGACGGTCCGCGGGCACGGGTTCCTCCCCCGTGCTCGTGGGCCACTTCAGCGTGTTCGACGAGTGGGCGACCATCGACTCGGCCCGGGAAGGCCTGTTCCTCGAACGGATCGCACCTGGCGCGTTCGCCGCCACGTTCCGTGACGACCGGGCCGGGCTGCGCGTCCTGTTCCAGCATGGCAAGGATCCCCAGCTGGCCGACAAGCCGCTAGGGCCGATCACCGTCCTTCGGGAAGAGGCACGCGGCGCGTACTACGAGGTGGCGCTCCTGCCCGGCATCCCCGAGCTCGTGCTCGAGGGCATCCGGGCCGGGCTGTACGGCTCGTCCTTCCGGTTCACCGTGACGGGCGAGGACTTCGATCCCCGTCCGCGGCGATCCGTCCACAACCCCGACGGCATCCCCGAGCGGACCATCCGGTCCGCCAGGGTGTTCGAATTCGGACCCGTCACCTGGGGGGCGTACCCCTCCGCCACGGCCGGCATCCGTTCCCTCACGGACGCGATGCTCGGCTGACCACATGCCCCGGCCGGCTTTCGTCATGGGCAGCCGGTCGGTGCCCCCGGTCCCTTGGTCGGTGGCCGGGGCGCAGGGCGACCCGCCGGCTCGGGTTTCTTCCTTTCCCGGCCGGCGGGGGCGCCTCGACCAGATACGCCCCGGACTTGGACGGGGCGAGGCCCCGGCCCCCGTACTCGCGTAACGGACAAGGCCGGGGCCGTTCCATTGCCCCCACGCGGCCCGTGGGCTTCCCGCAGCGGGCGGCCGCGGACGTGCTCGGGGTCTCGCCGGCGACCGTCAACGCCGATGTTCAGAATCGAACGGATGGCGAGACGGCCGAGGCGCCGTCGCGTTCGATTCTGAACGCGGCACCCGCCCCGCCCCTGCCGAGCGGGCGCCCGTCAACGCGGAGCGTTGGCAGATCGTCGCCGGCGAGGTGCCACCGGAACGACCTGCGCGCGCCCTAGACTGACCACGGCCCCCGGCTCCGCACCGGACGCTCCGCTCTCCGCGGAGGATGGGACGGGGCGTTCCGTCCGGGGGGCCGAAGCATGCGCGGTGGCTATCCCGCATGTCGGCCCCACGCTCAGCCCGAGCGTGGGACTCGCCCGTCCCCCACCCCATGCCTTCCGAGCATGCGCTTCCCCTGGCGCCGTCCGGACTTGGAGGCATGCGGTATTAGTGTCGCATCGTGGTATTGGAACGGCCCGCGAATACCGCGATAACTGCGGCCATTTCGCTCAGCTGAACGGGGGCCAAACCGTGCTCAGGGGGCCCGGGCCAACAGCGCTAGGGGGCGGGACGCATGTCAAGCATGCGCTCTAACCAACTGAGCTAACCGCCCGCTGTTCGCGGCCCATTCTACCGAAACCGACGAGGTGGGCACGCCAGCGCGAGAGGACCCTACTCCACGCGGAGCTGCGAGGTGAAGTCCTTGGCCAGGCCGCGTTGGTCGAACTCCGGGACGAGGTGGAGGTCGGGGGGCCGGACGTCCTGCGTGGCGGGTGCGATCCAGTCCGTGAGGAGCCGATTGACGACCACCGTGTCCCATCGGGCGCTCCTCCGCCCGTCGGGCGTCTCCCACTCGATCGTCGCTTCCGTGAGCGGGACCATCGTCCGCCGCCGGAAGCTGCCGAGCGGGTCGGTGCCCGGAATCACGTGGATGTTCCCCCGCACGTCGTAGGGCCCGAGCCGCAGCTCGATCGGGATCGGGCGCGTCCGCGTGCGGCGCTTCGGATCGCCCCGGGGACCCGCCGCGGCCACGGCGAAGATCTCGTCGCGCGCGATGAAGACCGTGCGGAGGGTGAGTCCGTGCCGGTCCTCGAGGCTTTCAAGGTACGTGTCGACGAACTCGAAGCCGTCGTGCTCGTTCATCAGGTCGGTCACCCGCCCGGCCGTGAGCGGCAGGTAGCCGAAGGCCAGGGAGTCGCCCGTGTAAATCGTCAGCCCGACGACGGGCGGCGGCGGCGGGTCGGAGGGCACTTCCGGGGGCTCGGCCGGCGGCGCGTCGCGGAGGAAGAGCCGCAGTGATCCCCGCAGCTTCGAGCGCATCGACATGATCACGACCCTAGGCCTGTCGGGCCGACAAGGGCATGACTCGAAGGTACTGGTGCCGCCGGCTGGATGGGTCGGGCCCGGCCGCCAGGGGCACCCGACCCTACCAGCGCGGCTGGATGGCGCGCACGACGATGGCGAGGCCGATCAGGATGATCAGGACAGGCCCGACGGGGATGTCGACACCCAGGACGCTGCCGAGCCCCGAGAGAAGGGCGATGGTGCCGATGATGAGCGTGAACCAGCTCGCCCGGATGCCGACCAGCAGCCGCACGGCGTTGAGCCCCAGCATGATCAGTCCCGCGCCGATCAGCCAGGTCCCCTCCGGGACGCCCTTCACCAGCGCGAAACCGCCGAGCATGATGAGGAAGAGCCCCCAGCTGACCGTCTCCAGTCGCTTGTTCAGGTCCTGCTTTCGGGCATCCTGGGGCAACGACATCGCGACGATCCTCCGTGATGGGGCAGTGCGGCAAGGATAGCGGCCACGGGGACGGCGATCTGGACCCAAAAGCTCAGGAACCGGCCGGTCCCCGGAGGAGCTCGGCGAGGTCGGCCCCGGCCATGCCGGCGCCGAGGGCCAGCGCGAGGGCCACGCGCGCCTGCACGGGGGTCAGGTCGCCCGCGAGGGGGACCCCGGCCCGCACCCACGTCGCGCCCCCGCCGGGGAAGGCGTAGGTGGCACTCACCGACCCGGCCCCGGTCCGCGAGGCCAGCACGACGACGACACCCGCGTCGCGCGCTTCCACGGCCGCGCGCAGGCGATCGGGGTGCGTGTTCGCGGAGCCGGTGGCCGCCCGGACCACGCCCCCGGCGGCAGCCGCGAGTTGC
>CAZVPS010000012.1:0-22128 GCA_964629105.1 uncultured Anaerolineaceae bacterium | reverse complement strand
GGTCGCGCTCGGCCCCCCGCCCACGACGCCCGCGGTCGCGGGCTCAGCCGTCGCCGGCGTCACGGGGCCTCCCCGGTCGCGGCGTCGTCCGGCACCAGCCGGAAGCGGTAGCGCGCCTTCAGCGCCTCGCGCTGCGCCTCGGGCGCCGCGACGTAGAGGGCCTCGGCCGTGGCATAGACGTCGCCGGTCGCCGGGTCCACCAGGCGGGCGCTCGTCGTGAGGAGGCGTCGGCGCCGCTCGATCAGCCGTCCCTCGCCGCGAAGGTGGGCGCCCACGGGGACAGGCCGCCTGTACTCGATCGACAGCTTCGCGGTGTAGCCCCAGGCGTCCGCGCTGGCGAGCGCCCAGCCCATCACCTCGTCGAGGATCGTGGCCACGATCCCGCCATGGGCGATCCCCTCCCAGCCACAGAAGTCCGGAAGGAGGGTGAGCTCCGTCCAGCAGGTGTCCCCGGCGATGTGGAGGACGAGGTGGAGGCCGTGGGCGTTGAGCGCGCCGCAGGCGAAGCAGGCGTGCGGCGAGACCTCGTAGCGGCCGACCGCCGTCACGACGTCAGACGTCAAGGTTGCGGACCTTGCGCGCTTCTGACTTGATGAAGTCCTTGCGCGGCGCCACCTTCTCGCCCATGAGCATCGTGAAGATCTCGTCGGCCTCGACCCTGTCCTCGACCTCCGCTCGCAGGAGCGTCCGCGTCTCCGGGTTCATCGTGGTCTCCCAGAGCTGGTCGGCGTTCATCTCGCCGAGGCCCTTGAAACGCTGGACGGTGACGTTCTTGGCGTTGAGCTTCTTCAGCGCCGCCTCGCGCTCCTTCTCGCTCTGCGCGTAGAGCGTCTGCTTCCCGGTGCTGACCCGGTAGAGCGGCGGCTGGGCGATGTACAGGTGGCCGTTCTCGATCACCTGCGGCATGTGGCGATAGAAGAACGTCAGGAGGAGCGTCCGGATGTGGGCGCCGTCCACGTCGGCGTCGGTCATGATGATCACGCGGTGGTAGCGCAGCTTGGCGAGGTCGAAGGTCTCGCCGATGCCGGCGCCAAGGGCGATGATCAGGGGCCGCACGTTCTCGCTCGAGAGCACCTTGTCGAGCCGCGCCTTCTCGACGTTGAGGACCTTGCCCCGCAACGGGAGGACGGCCTGGAAGCGGCGGTCGCGCCCCATCTTCGCCGAGCCGCCCGCCGAGTCGCCCTCGACGAGGTAGAGCTCGCTTCTCGCGGGGTCGCGCTCCTGGCAATCGGCGAGCTTGCCCGGCAGCGACATCCCCTCGAGGGCGCCCTTGCGGATGACCAGGTCGCGCGCCTTGCGCGCCGCCTCCCGCGCCCGCGCCGCCGTCAGGCTCTTTTCGATGATCCGCCGGCCGTCGGCCGGGTTCTCGTCGAGGTGCTGAGCGATCCCCTCGGCGACCGCGGCCTGGACCTGGCCCTTGACCTCGGCGTTGCCGAGCTTCGCCTTGGTCTGGCCCTCGAACTGCGGCTCCATGAGCTTCACGGAGACCACCGCCGTCAGACCCTCGCGGACGTCGTCGCCGGAGAGGTTGGCGTCGTTGTCCTTGAGGATCCCGGCCCGCCGGGCCCAGTCGTTGAGCGAGCTCGTGAGGGCGGCCCGGAACCCCGTGATGTGCGTCCCGCCGTCCACCGTGTTGATGTTGTTGGCGAAGGCGAAGACGTTCTCCGTGAAGGAGTCGTTGTACTGGAGGGCGACCTCGACTGTCGTGGCTCCGTCGCGCCGCTCCACCGCGATCGGCCGCGCGTGGAGCACCTCCTTGTGGCGGTTGAGATGCCGCACGAACGAGACGAGACCCCCCTCGAAGTAGAAGGAGCGCTCGCGGTCGGCGCGCTCGTCGAGGAGGGTGATCCAGAGCCCCTTGTTGAGGTAGGCCGACTCACGGAGGCGCTGGGCGATCGTGTCGAAGCCGAACTCGACGGCGTCGAACACCTCGGGATCGGCCCGGAAGGCCGTCCGGGTCCCCTTGCGGGATCCCTGCGGCCCCACTTTCGTGACTGACGTCGAGGGCTTGCCACGGACGTACTCCTGCGCCCAGACGTGCCCGTCGCGGGCGGTCTCGACGCGCAGCCACTCGGAGAGCGCGTTGACCACGCTGACGCCCACGCCGTGGAGGCCGCCCGACACCTTGTAGCCGCCGCCGCCGAACTTGCCCCCGGCGTGGAGGATGGTGTGGACGACTTCGAGCGCGTCCTTGCCGGTCGCGTGTCTCCCGACCGGGACGCCGCGCCCGTCGTCGGTCACCACGACCGTCGCGTCGGGGAGGATCCGCACCTCGATCCGCGTGGCGTGCCCGGCCATCGCTTCGTCGATGGAGTTGTCCACGACTTCCCAGACGAGGTGATGGAGCCCCCGCGCGTCGGTCGAGCCGATGTACATGCCGGGCCGGCGCCGCACCGCCTCGAGCCCCTCGAGGACCTGGATGCTTGCCGCCGTGTACTCGCCCACACTCGCGCCGCGACGGGACCGCCCGCCGCCGGGCTTCGCGGTCCCGGGAGTCGCTTGAGCCCGATCCGTCACCCGTTCCCTCCGGTCAACCGCTCGTAGAGCCGTCCCAACTCCTCGTCGCTGTACCACTCGATGATGATCCGGCCTCCGCGCCGCGACCGCGCGAGGCGCACCTTGGTTCCGAGCGCTCGCCGGAGGTCGTCCTCCACGCGCTCGATCTCCGCGTCGGCCGGCCGGGCCGCGATCGTCGCCCTGGCCGGCCCGCCGTCCTCGCGCAGCCGCCGGGCGAGCTCCTCGACCTGCCGGACCGACAGGCCGCGCGCGATTGCCAGGCCGAGAACCTCGCCCTGCGCCAGTGGGACGAGGCCGAGCAGCGCACGGCCGTGGCCCTCGCTGATCCTCCCCGCCTCGATGGCGTCCTGCACCGCCGGCTCGAGATCGAGGAGGCGCATCGTGTTTACGACGGTCGGTCGGGCCTTACCGACGCGGTCGGCGATCGCTTCGTTCGTCAAGCCGAACATATCGCGGAGTTGGCGGTACGCACGCGCGGCGTCCATCGCGTTGAGGTCCGTCCGCTGGAGGTTTTCCACCAGCGCGAGCTCGAGTTGATCCTGCTCACTGGCCTGCCGGATGAGCGCGGGGATCCGCTCCAACCCCGCCATCTGGGCTGCCCGCAGGCGCCGCTCGCCCGCAACGAGACGGTACCCGTTCAGCGTCTCCGTCACGAGGACGGGCTGCAGGACGCCGTGGGCCGCGATGCTGGCGGCAAGCTCGCCGAGGGCCTCCTCGGCGAAGGAGGTCCGCGGCTGGTACGGGTTGCGCTCGATCTGGTCGATCGGGATCTCCGCCGGGCCCGGCGTCGAGGCAACAGCCTGGGGGATCAGCGCCGAGAGCCCGCGACCGAGGGACGCCGTCCGCGCCCGGGCGCTCACGCCGCGCCGCCCATCGCGTGGCGGATGCCGCGCCCGTGCAGCTCGGTGGCCAGGGCGCGGTAGGCGATGGCACCGCGACTCTCCGGCGCGTACTGGGCGATGGGCCGACCGTAACTCGGCGCTTCCGCGAGGCGGACGCTTCGCGGGACCACCGTCTCGTAGACGGCGTCTGCAAGGTGGCGCCGAACCTCGGCCGCCACCTCCGCGGAGAGGTTCGTCCGCGCGTCGAACATCGTCAGGACGACCCCGTTGACGGCCAGCGCCGGATTCAGGTGGTCGCGGACGAGGTGGATGGTCGCGATCAGCTGGCTGAGGCCCTCCAGCGCGTAGTACTCGCACTGGAGCGGCACGAGGACGGCGTCGGCTGCCGTCAGCGCGTTCACCGTCAGCAGGCCCAGGGACGGGGGGCAGTCCACGAAGACGTAGTCGTACGCCTCCGCAACCGGCGGCAGGAGCCGGGCGAGACGCCGTTCGCGCTGGGGGAGCGCCGCGAGCTCCACCTCGGCCCCGGCGAGGGCGATCGAGGAAGGCACGAGATGGAGGCCCGGGACGTCGGTGGGAACGGCGAGCTCCTGTAGGGGCACGTCGTTGACGAGCGCGTCGTAGACCGACCGCCCATCGGCTGCGCGCGCGGCTCCGAGGCCGCTCGTGGCATTGCCCTGGGGGTCGAGGTCGATCACGAGGACGCGCTCGCCGTCGGCGGCAAGATATGCGGCGACGTTGACGACGGTGGTCGTCTTCCCGACGCCGCCCTTCTGATTGGCGCAGGCAATCGTCTGGCCCATCTACCGGCCAGGCTGAGCAGGGATCACGATCGTGAAGTCTACCATCGGGGCCCCGTTCCTTCCTCCTTGCCGCCTCCGAATCGCCCGCGGACGCTCGTCCGGAGCCCTCTCTGCCGACCCGTCGGCGTCCCCGGCGGCACTCGCTGCCGGGGACGCAGTCTGCCCCTCGTCGCTCACCCGTCACTTCACCCTGACTTCGCCCTGACTGCACCCTGACTGCACCCGCGTCTCGTCGCGGCTATCCGGTGCTGGTGGCTCCTTCCGTTCGCGCCTTCCCGCCATGGATCAACCTGTTTCACGTGAAACGGCGTCGATGGGAAGCAGGTCCACCGGTACGGGTCTCCCGGCCAGTTCTGCGCGGCGCGGCGTCCGGTCGGCGTGGCGCGGCGTCCCGTCTCGCGTGGTGCGGCGTCCGGTCGGCGTGGCGCGGCCGGGAGCGCGATGATCCTCGTTGCCCCACTTCGAGGGCCGTCGGTATACTCGGTCTGCAGATCCTGTGATCGCGCCGGGTCGATCCGGCGATCGCGGGCGAACTGAGGAACGACCGTCTTGAGCCTGGTTCTCGCCGCGGTCGGCGCCGCAGTGGCTGCGCTCATCCAGTCAACCGTCCTGCCCTTCGCCGCCGCAGGCGGCGGGGGCCTCGATCTCGTCCTCGTCATCGCCGTCGTCTGGACGATGGCGCTGGGCCTCGAGGGTGGCCTCGTCTGGGCCTTCCTCGGAGGGCTGGTCATCGACGTACTGCTGATGCGGCCGCTCGGGCTGACCGCGTTCATCGACCTCTTCGCCGTCGGCGCCGCGTGGGTGATCGGTCGCGTCTTCGTGCGCGCCCTCTATCCCGTGATCGTGGTCACCGCTGCGGCGCTCGCGACGCTGGCCGCCCCGCTCACGGTCCTGCTCTACCAGGCGCTGCGCGACGTCCCGGGCAGCGTCGATCCGACCGCGGGCCTCGTGCCCTCCACGATCCTCGCGACGATCGTCGCCGCGCTCGTGGCGCCCCTGGCGCTCGCTCTCGCGCGACGGACCGACGTCGAGGAAGCTGAGCGGGTGGACTGGTGAGCGTCCTCGAGCAGCCCCTGTCCCACCAGCGGCGGCCCGGCCGCTTCGCCGTCTTCGGCCTCGCCGTCGTCGTCGTCATGAGCGGCCTGACGCTCCGCCTCTCCTCGATGCAGCTGACCGAGTCGGCCCAACCAGGCGGCGTGCCCGCGGGCGGGGCCGGCGAGCCGCGTCGAACGGCCCTGCAGCCCGTCGCCTCGACCCGTGGGCTCATCTACGACCGCGCCGGCAGGCCTCTCGTCGCGAACGTGCCGACCTTCACGGTGCGCGTGCGCCCCGCGGATCTGCCGCTCTCCCGGCGGCCGGAGGTGGTGGAGCGCCTGGCGGGACTGCTCGACACGACCCCGGGGGCCATCAACGCGACTCTGGACGCGGGCTCCGCTTCACGCTTCGACGCCGTCGCGATCGCCCGCGACGTTCCGGAGGCGACGGCGCGACTGATCGCCGAGGACGGCTTGACCCTCCCCGGGGTGGAGGTGACGGTCGAGCCGCGCCGCGACTACCTCACCGGCGCGCTGTTGACCCAGATCATCGGCTACACCGGTGCTCTCTCCCCCGAAGGCTACGGGGAGCTCGCGAAGAAGGGCTATCTCGGCGACGATCGGATCGGCAAGGCCGGCGTGGAGCTGACCTACGAATCGGAGCTGCGCGGGACCTACGGCACCGAACGCGTCGAAAAGGACGGGACCGGGCGCACGGTCCGCGTGATCGGCATCGAGACGCCGCCCACCGCCGGCAGTTCCCTCGTCCTGACGATCGACACGAAGGAGCAGAAGTTCGCCGAGAAGGCCCTCAAGTGGGGTCTCGACACGGCGGGCCTCAAGAGCGGCGCCATGGTGGTGCTCAACCCGCAGACCGGCGAAGTCCTCGCCATGGTGAGCTTCCCAACCTACGACGCCAACCAGTTCTCCCGCGGGATCACGAACGCGCAGTTCAAGGCCCTGCTCGACAACCCGAACAAGCCGCTCATCAACCACGCGATCGGCGACATCCAGCCGCCGGGCTCCACGTACAAGCTGGTGACGGGCCTTGGCGGCCTCGCCGACAAGATCATCACGACCACGTCGACGATCACCAGCAAGCCCTACGTCCAGCTGGGAAGCACCAAGTTCTGGGAGTGGGACAAGCGGGGCTGGGGCCCGCTGACCATCACCGAGGGCTTCGGCCGCTCGAGCGACACGTACTTCTACCAGCTCTCCCACCTCCTCGGCTTGGAGCGCCTGGCGCACTGGGCCCAGCAGCTCGGCTTCGGGAGCCCGACCGGGATCGACCTCCCGTTCGAGGCGGCTGGCCTGGTCCCGACCGACCAGTGGAAGATGGATCGCTTCGGCCAGCCGATCTACCCGGGCGAGGTGCTCCAGGCCGGCATCGGCCAGGGCTACGACCTGGCAACCGTTCTCCAGGTTGCCAACGCCTACGCGGCCGTCGCCAACGGCGGGAAGCTCTACCAGCCCCAGGTCGTCCGGGAGGTCCGCGGCCCCGATGGAACGGTGATCCGCCCATTCGAGCCGAAGCTGATCCGGACGATCAAGGCACCGGCCGCGGTCTTCACCACGATGCGCGAGGCGGCCCGCCGCGTCGTGACGATCCGCCACACGTACAACATGGTGGACCTGCCGATCGTCGTGGCCGGCAAGACCGGCACCGCCGAGTTCGGAATCCGGGACAAGAACGGCGTGCTGCCGTACAGCCACTGGTTCGCCGGGTTCGTGCCCAAGAACGCCTGGACGAAGGACAACCCGTCCGGCAGCGTCACGAAGCCCGACGCGCAGCTCGCCTTCGCCGTCTTCACCTACGACTCGCGGACGCTGGGCAACGTTGCCACCGAGGTGGCGAAGTACTACCTGCAGCTCCACTTCGGGATCAAGAAGGACTTCCGGATCCCGGAGCTCCTGAAGCGGACCAACTTCTACCAGGGCCGCACCTGATGGGCGTCCTGCGCGTCGAGCGAAGTGCTGCCTCGGGCCTCGCGGCGAAGGCGTCGGGTGTCGCCTGGCGCGACTACGACGTCCAGCTGACGGTCTACGCGGTGCTCCTGGCCGCGATCGGACTGGCGATGGCCTACAGCAACACCACCACCCAGCTCGGGGAGGCCCTCGTCGCCGGCACGACGTTCGTGCGCGGGCTCGTCTGGGCGGGCCTGGCCCTCGTCGTCTACGCGGCGGCGACCGTCTTCGACTACCGCTGGCTGCGGACCCTGACGTGGCCCATCTACGTGGTGAACCTGGCCCTCCTGGTCGCGACCCTCCTGCTCGGCGACGCGGACGCAGCCTCGTCGCGCTGGATCTCGGTGCTCGGCTTCCAGTTCCAGTTCAGCGAGCTGGCCAAGATCCTGATGATCATCGTGCTCGCGCGCTACCTGGCCGACCGGGAGCGGAGGCTCGACTCGCTGACCTCGATCCTGGGGGCGTGCCTCGTCGTCGCCCCCGCGTGGATCCTCGTCCTGCTCCAGCCCGACCTCGGGACGTCGCTCGTCTTCTTCGCGATCCTCGGGGGGATGCTCTTCATGGCCGGCGCGAGCCTGCGCTGGCTGGGGGCCCTCGCCGCCGCCGGCCTGGCCCTGCTGCCGCTCGTCTGGACCTACGTGCTCCACGACTACCAGCGGGAGCGGCTGACGAGCTTTCTCGACCCCGGGCGCGACCCGCTGGGCGCCGGCTTCCAGCTGCTGACGGCGCAGAAGGCTGTCACCTCGGGCGGATTCCTGGGGGCGGGCCTCACCAACGGGGCCCAGAACCAGTCGGCCCTCCTGCCGGTCCAGACCACCGACTTCGTCTTCGCGATCCTGGCCGAGGAGCTCGGCTTCGTGGGGTGCGTGGTCGTCTTCCTGCTCTTCACCGCCCTGATCTGGAGGGTGCTCGCCATCGCCTGGCGCTCGCGCGACCCGTTCGGCCTGATGGTGGGGGCCGGGATCGCCTCGATGATCCTCTTCCAGATGACCGTGAACGTCGGGATGGTCCTCGGGATCATGCCGATCACCGGGATTCCCCTCCCGTTCATCACCCACGGCGGCTCGTCCCTCATCAGCATGGCGATCGGGCTCGGGGTCCTCCAGGGGATCGCGATCCGCCAGCAGCGGGCCGAGTGGTAGGCGGAGGCGGAGCCATGGCATCTGACGATACGCTCGGCAGAGGGGACGGCGTTCCGCCCGGATCCGCCCCCGGGCCGCACACGCCGATCACCGCCGCCGAAGGGCTCCTGGCCATCGAGCCCGTGCTCGTCGCGGCCGACGAGCATCTCGACGCGGTCATCCGGCGCGCGGGCGCCTCGCCGTCGACCCGGGTCCTGGGGGTCGTGGACGGCGCGGGCGTGCTCATCGGGGTTGTCACGTCGCACGACCTCGTGGCGGCCGTCGTGGGCCGGCTGGCCCCGGGCGCCCTGCTGGCGCAGATCCACGACGCCGACGGGGTGGGGGAGTACGGCCGCGTCGTGGAGGCGACGGTCGCCGGCGACCTCATGCGACCTCCCGCGGCCCTCCGGGAGTCGGCAACCCTGGCCGAGGCGTTCCACCTCATGTACGTCCGGCACCTCTCGGGCCTCTATGTCGTCGATGCCGCCGGGCGGCCAACCGGGTACCTCGACGGGCTGGAGCTCGCCGCGGCCGTCGTGGCCGCGGGCTGACGTCGCGCGATGGAGCCCTGGATCGCCCTGGCGATCTTCGTCGTCACCTACGGAGCGATCGCCTCGGACCGCGTCGACCGGACGCTGGCCGCGCTGCTCGGGGCCGTCGTCGTCATCCTTCTCGGGATCGTCACCCAGGAGGCGGGGTTCGCGGCGGTCGACTGGAACGTCATCTTCCTGCTCTTCGGGATGATGGTCATCGCGGGCGTGCTCCGGCGAACCGGCGTCTTCGGCTGGCTGGCCGTCCGCACGGTCCGCGCGGCCCGCGGCGAGCCGCTGGCGATCCTCCTGCTCCTCGCGGGGATCACCGCGCTGCTCAGCGCCTTCCTCGACAACGTCACCACGATCGTCCTGCTCGTGCCCGTGACGCTCTACATCGCCACGACGCTGCGGCTCTCGCCGATCCCGTTCGTCTTGGCCGAGGTGCTCGCCTCGAACATCGGGGGCACCGCGACCCTGATCGGCGACCCGCCGAACATCCTCATCGGGTCGGCCGCCGGGCTGACCTTCGTCGACTTCCTCGTGAACCTGGCCCCGGTCGTGATCCTGATCTTCGTCGTGTTCGCCGGCGTGATGACCGTTGTCTTCCGCGGCCAGATGACCGTGGCGCCGGAGGTCCGGGAGGCCGTCCTCGCGATCGACGACTCGGAGTTCATCTCCGATCATCGCCTGCTGCGCCTGAGCCTGGTCGTGCTCGCGTTCACGATCGCCGGCTTCCTCTTCGCGGCGGCCCTCAATCAGCAGCCGGCGACCATCGCCCTGCTGGGGGCGGCCGTCCTCCTCCTCGTGGCCAGGCTGGAGCCCGAGGAGGTCATCCGGGAGGTGGACTGGTCCACTCTCCTCTTCTTCGTCGGCCTCTTCGTGGTGGTCGAGGGCCTCGTCGCGACCGGCGTGATCGCGGCCTTGGGGACGGGGCTGGCCGAGATCACCGGCGGCGACCAGGCGGTGACGACGCTGGGCCTGCTCTGGGTGAGCGGGATCGCGTCGGCGCTGGTCGACAACATCCCGTACACGGCGACGATGATCCCGGTCGTCCAGCAGCTGGGGACCACCGGCCTCGCGACGGAGCCGCTCTGGTGGGCGCTCGCGCTGGGCGCCTGCCTCGGCGGCAACGCCACGATCATCGGAGCGTCCGCCAACGTCGTCGCGGCGAACGCGGTGGCCCGGGCCGGTCATCCCATCAGCTTCGGGCGGTTCCTCCGGATCGGCGGCATGGTGGCCCTGCTCTCGCTGCTCATCTCCAGCGCCTACGTCTGGGTTCGCTATCTTGCCTAGGCGATGACGCCGCTCCTCCTGGTCCCGGACGCCGCGCTCTTCCTCGCCCCCTGGCCCCCGGCCGCCGGCTCCGCCGCGACCCTCGACATCGTCGTGGGGCTCTTCATCCTCCTGCTCGCGGCCAAGGTGGGCGAGGAGATCTTCCGGCGGCTGCGCCAGCCCGGGGTGATCGGCGAGCTGGCCGGGGGACTGCTCGTGGGGCCCCACGCGCTCGGCCTCGTCTTCCCCGGCGAGACGGCGACCGTCCTGTCCGAGATCGGCGTCGTGATCCTGCTCTTCGCCGTCGGCCTGGAGATCAAGACCGACGAGCTCCTGCGGGTCGGCCGCCCGGCCGTGGTCACGGCCGTCCTGGGCGTCGTCTTCCCGATCGCGGCCGGCGCCGCCTACGCGCTCGCCGTGGGCGAGCCCCCGGCCACGGCGGCGTTCGTCGGCCTCGCCCTGGCCGCCACGAGCATCGGCATCACCAGCCGGGTCCTCGCGGAGATGGGTGTGCTGAACCGGCGCTTCAGCCGGATCATCGTCGGGGCCGCGGTCATCGACGACGTCCTCGCCCTCATCCTCATCGGGATCGTCTCGGGCGTGGCCGAGGGCGACCTCGGCGTCGCCACCCTCGGCCTCGTCGTGGGCGCGCTCGGGTTCGTGGCCCTCGGCTTCGTCATCGCCCGCCGGGCACGCGGGCTGCGGCGCGAGGTCTTCACCTGGCCCCTCTTCACCGACACGCCGCTGGTGCTCGCATTCCTGCTCATGCTCGGCCTCGCGATCCTGGCGGCGTACATCGGGCTGGCCGCGATCATCGGCGCCTTCGTGGCGGGCCTGATCGTCGCCGAGACCGAGGCCCAGGACGAGATCGAGCACGAGATCAAGCCCCTCGCCTCCATCTTCACCCCATTCTTCTTCGCGGTCACGGGGGCCCAGCTGGACCTGGCGGCCCTGGCGGACCCGAAGCTCGCGGTCGCGGCGCTCGTCCTGGCCGCCTTGGGGATCGCCACGAAGGTCCTCGCCGGCGTCATCGGCGCGCGCGGGACCGGCCGCTGGAGCGCATTGGCGGTCGGCGTCGGGATGGCGCCGCGCGGCGAGGTCGGGATCGTGGTCGTCACGCTCGGGCTCAGCCTGGGGCTGCTCACGCCCAGCCTCTTCAGCGCCGTCCTCGTCGCCGTCGTGCTGACGACCGTGGCGGCCCCGCTCCTGCTGAACCTCGTGATCCCGCGCGCGGCGGCCGAATGGGAGGCGGTCGGCGACGGAGCGGCCGACCCCGCGGTCCCGGCCGGCTAGGGTTCGCTCGGGGCGTCCCCGGCGGCGCCGGGCTCGACACCGGCCGGCACGCTCGCGGCCGGCACGATCTCCAGGTCCGCGGGTCCCGCGTCGGAGGCCGATCGGGCGTCGCCGGTCGCAGCATCCCGGGGGGTCATCCCGCCGGCGCGACGGAAGGCGTAGACGTACAGGTCGCGCAGGGTCGCGGCCACCGGCAGCGCCAGGATCGCCCCCAGGAGGCCGCCGATCGCGCCGCCCAGGACGAGCGAGAAGATGACCGCCGCGGGGTGCAGGTTGGTGGCGTCGCCCTGGATCTTCGGGACGAGGATGTTGTTCTCGAGCTGCTGGACCACGAGGTAGAGGAGCAGCGCCGCGACGATGCCGGGGAGGCCGGCCGTCGCGCCGAGCAGGACTGCCGGGACCGCCGCGATGATGGGACCGATGATGGGCAGGAGCTCGAGGATCCCGGCGATGACGGCCAGGAGGACCGCGAACCGGGCGAAGACGGGGTCGACGATCGCGCCGAGCACGAGCAGCCCGACGAACGTGGCGACCCCGACGACGAGCCCCAGGACGACCTGGGCGCGGATCCACGAGCCGACGACGCGCCGGACGATCCCGAGCGTTGCCCACGTGTCGTCCCGCCACGCCGCCGGGACGGCCCGGTCGAAGGCCCGCACGATCGTCGGCCGGTCCTTCAGGATCCAGAAGGCCCAGATCGGGATGATCAGGTACCCGAAGATCGAGCCGACGAGCCCCACCACCGAGCTGAAGACGGGCCGGACGATCGCCGGGATCAGGGAGCCGAGGTTCGCCAGGAGATCCCGGAGCGAAGCGTCGATCTGCTCCTTCACGTCGGCCGGCAGGTCCAGCCGGTTCCACCACGCGAAGAGCTCGCCCAGCCGCCGGTTCAGGTCCTCGAGGTAGCCCGGGGCGTCCCGGACGAAAGCCCGGACCTGCTCGACGAGGGGCCCGCTGACGAGCAGCGCCAGCTCGACGAGGGCGAGGGTCGCGACGAGGTAGACCGCGAGGACGAGGAGCGCCCGCGGCGCGCGGCGGCCGGCGATCCCGAGGCGGGCCAGGCGCTCCACGACGGGGTCCAGGAGGTAGACGACGAGGATCCCGACGATGAACGGCGCGAGGACGTCGCGGCCAAGCCAGAGAAGCGCCGCGAGGACGGCGGCCCCGGCGAGGAGGACGAGGACGCGCCGCGACGGCAGCGGCAGGCCCGCCGGCGGGCGGGCGGGCGGTGCAGGCCCGGCGGGTGCGGGCGATCCTGCGGGAACCTCCATCCTTCCGGCAGACTACCACGCGTGACGCAGCCATCCCGCGCCCGGCAGGACCCTTCCGCCGATTCCTCCGCGCCCGGCAGGACCCCTCCGCCGACCGCCCCTGCCCGCCAGCGCTGGCGCCTCTTCGTTGCGCTCCCGGCGCCAGCGGGGGCCGACCGGGCGGCCGAGCCGGTCGCGGGACGGAGCTGGCCCGCGCTGCTCTCGTCCTCGGGGCTGCCGGTTGCCGGGGAGGGAGCCGGCAGAGGTCGCGTGGCACCGGCGGCGCCCCTCCCGCTCGGTGTCGCGGGCGAGCGGGAGGTCGTCGATCTCTACCTGGCCGAGCGCCTGCCGGCCTCGGCCGTCCGGACGGCCGTGACCGCCGTCCTCCCCACCGGCGTGTCACTCGTGGACCTCCATGACGTCTGGGTGGGGGCGCCGTCCGCGCCGTCCGCGGTCGTCGCAGCGGACTACCGGGTGCTCCTGGCGGGGCCGCCGCGCTGGGCCGTCGAGGGTGCGGTCCTGGCGCTGCTGGACGCGGCCACGCTGCCCCGCGAGCGCCGCCGCGAGAAGAAGACCACCGCCTACGACCTGCGACCGCTCATCCTGGGCCTGGAGGTCCGGGGGAGCGATGGGAGCGGCGTGACGCTCGCGATGCGCCTGCGGCACGCTCCCGACGCGGCGGGGCGCCCCGAGGAGGTGGTGGCGGCGCTCGGGGAGCCGCCGGCGTCGATGGGCGAGGCGGCCGTCGCCCGGTCCACCGTCCGCGAACGCGTCGTGATGGTCGACGACCCGGACGCGCCGCCCATCCGCTGAGGCGGCTGAGGCCGCCGAGGCCGTCGCCCGCTCGGGACGTCCTCCCCGGCCCGATCCTGCCGGTCGGCCCTCGCGCCCGCCCGCCCCGGGGCCCAGAGTCCACGGCTGGCGGTGCGGGCGGGCCCACGATCTCGGGCCCCGATCCGGCACACCGCGCTCAGGTGGATCCACGGAGGTGCGCCATGGCCCATGCGATCGAGCTGCGCGGCCTGACGCGGTGGTACGGCAAGCGGCGCGGGGTCGTGGACCTCGACGTCGCGGTCGAGGCGGGCGAGGTCTTCGGGTTCCTCGGCCCCAACGGCGCCGGCAAGACGACGACGATCCGGATGCTGCTGGGGCTGATCCGGCCGAGCGCGGGCACGGCCTTGGTCTGGGGCCTCGATGCGTGGGCCGACGCGCCGGCCGTCCACCGGCGGCTCGCCCACCTCGGCAGCGATCCCGGCTACCTCGGCGAGATGAGCGCGGCCCACGTCCTCGACCACCTCGGTGCGCTGCGCGGGCTGCCCGCCGGGGCCTGGCGATCGCTGGCCGAGCGGCTGGAGCTGGACCCGGGCGTCGCCGTCAGGAAGCTGTCCCGGGGCAACCGCCAGAAGGTCGGGGTGGTGCAGGCGTTCATGGGCAGCGAGCCGCTGCTGGTCATGGACGAGCCGTCGACCGGCCTGGACCCCCTGATGCAGCGTGAGTTCCTCGCCCTCGTGGCCGAGGCCCGGGCTGCCGGCCGCACGGTCTTCCTCTCGTCGCACAACCTGACCGAGGTCGAGCGGGCATGCGATCGCGTCGCGATCATCCGCGAGGGACGCCTCGTGAAGATCGCCACCGTGCAGGCGCTCGTCGGCGACCACACCCGATCGATCAACCTCCTGCTCGACCGACCGGCACCCGACGGGACCTTCGTCCTCGACGGCGTCACGGTCCTCTCCAGCACCGGCCAGGACGTCCACCTGATGGTCCGGGGCGACGTGAATCCGCTCCTGCGCCGCCTGGCCGCGCTGGACGTCCGCGACATCGCCATCTCCACGCCGGACGTGGAGGATCTCTTCTTCCGCTACTACGACGGCTCGGTCGCCGGCTCGGACGGCCGGACGGCCGCAGCGGCGGGGGTCGAGACCCCCGGGGAGGTAGTCCAGTGACCGCCCTGACGTTCCGCCTCGAGCTGCGCCGGAGCCGCATGATCACGCTCTGGCTGGCCGTGGTCGTCCTCGCCTACGGCGGGATCATCGCGGCCATGTTCCCGATCCTCCAGGACAACTCCAAGCTGCTCGAGGACTACATGAAGATCCTCCCCAAGGAGCTCCTGGCCGCCTTCGGGATGTCGGGGACGCTGACCGACCCCGGGGTCTTTTTCAGCACCTACATCGGCAGCTTCCTGTGGCCGGTCATCGCGGCCATGGGCGCGATCATCCTTGCCACCCGCCCCGTCGCGGCCGACGTCGAGCGCGGCTGGACCGAGGTCGTGCTGGGCACGCCGCTGACGCGAACCGCCAGCCTCGGCGCGGCGATCCTGGCGCAGGCGATCGTGCTCGCCCTCCTCTCGGTGGCCGCGGCCGCCGGCGTCGTCGTCGTGGGCGCGTTCGTCGGCGCCGGGTTCGACGCGGCCCGGTTCCTCGCCGCGTCGGTCATCTTCTGGCTCTTCGCCTGCGCGATCGCGGGCGCCACCTCGCTCGTGGCGGCCCTCACGCTCAGCCGCGGCGTGGCTGCCGGGGTGGCGGCCGGCGTGCTCCTCGTCATGTATCTCATGAACATCGTGGCCGAGCTGCAGGTCGACCTGGCCTGGCTCGCCGACCTCGGGTGGTTCAAGTACCTGGCCGTGACCGAGCTCATCGACACGGGCGCGGTGCCGTGGACGTCGGTGGCGGTGTTCGGGGTCATCGCCGTCGCGGGCTGGGCGGCATCGCTGGTCGTCTTCCGGCGGAGGGACCTCCTGGCGTAGGGGAGACGCACCTTCCGTTTGGAGCTCGCCATGGGCCGGCCGGGTAGACTGCGCCGTCATGGACCCTCGTTGCGACGCTGCCGCCACCGACGGCCTGGGCCGGGCCATCGGGGCCATTCTTCCCTCCCTGGAGCGGTTCCTCCGCTTCGAGGGCCCCGACCCGGCCAGGGAGCGGTCTCGCTGGCGCCCCGCGCTGGACCGGCCGCTCCCGACGACGGGCATCGGACGTGATGCGACGCTCGCGGAGCTCGCGGACCTGGTCGTCGCGAACGGCTTGCGGGTGGGGCACCCGGGGTTCTCCGGCTGGGTGACCACGATGCCCACCGACGTGGGCGCGGCAGCGGACCTGGCGCAGGCGGTGGCGGCGCCGCAGCGCTGGTGGGCCACCCCGGGGAACTTCGTGGACCACCTGGCGATGCGCTGGCTCATCGAGCTGCTCGGGTTCCCGGTTTCCTCGATCGGAACCTTCACCTCCGGCGGCTCCACGGCGAACCTGATCGGCATCGGCGCGGCCCGCCAGCACGCGGGTGAGCTGCTGGGCCTGCGTCCGTCGCTGGACGGCATCGATGGCATGCTGGAGCCGCGGGTCTACGCCAGCACGGAGACGCACCACGTGGTGGCGCGCGCGCTGGGCGTCCTGGGGATGGGTCGCCGGAACCTGCGCACGATCCCGCTCGACCACGACGGCACGATCGACCTGGACCTGCTCCAGATCGCGCTCGACCAGGACCTGGCGGCCGGATGCACGCAGGTCGCGGTGGTGGGGTGTGCGGGCGACGTCAACACGGGCCGCGTGGATCCCCTGGCCGACCTCGCGCGGATCGCGCACGAGCGGGGCATCTGGCTGCACGTGGACGGGGCGTACGGCGGCTTCGGGCTGTTGGACGATCGGGTCCGCGAGCGCTATGGCGACGTGGCGGCGTTCGACTCGTTCGCGATCGACCCGCACAAGTGGCTGGCCGCACCGGTGGGCACCGGGGCCGCCATCGTCCGCGACGAGGGGATCCTGGGCCGCGCGTTCACCATCGAGACCGGCGACTACGACCGGGAGCGCCACGTCCCCGTCGGAGATGCCGACCCTGGGTCGCCGTTCGACGAGCTGGGCTACGGCACGCCCGACTGGGGCGTGGACTTCTCCACGCCCGCGCGGGGCCTGGCCGTCTGGGCGATCCTGCGCGAGATCGGCGCCGACGGGATGCGCGAGCGGGTCGTCCGGCACGACGACTGCGCCCGCCGGGTCGCGGAGCTCGCCCGCGCGTCGGACGAGCTGGAGCTGCTCTCGGAGCCGGTGCTCTCGATCTGCTGCTTCCGCTTCCGGCCGGCGGGCTGGCACGACGAGGCTCGCCTGGATGCGCTCAACCAGGACGTGCTGCACGGCGTCCGGGCCCGCGGACGGGCGGTGACCTCCAGCACTCGAGTGAACGGCCGGTTCGCGATCCGGCCCTGCTTCATCAACCCGCGCACCACGCTCGCGGACGCCGAGGCCCTGGTCGACGAGGTGCTGGCGGTGGGCCGGGAGCTGGCCGCGGGCGCCTGAGGCGTCGACCTGCCTGGCCGAGGACACCGGCCGCCCGGGACGGTTGCGGGATCCGGCCGATCGCCGTACACTCCCCATTCGCGCCCGGCAAGGCCGGACGCCGCGCTGTGCCACCCGCGGCCCCACCCGGCCGCTTCACCAGCAGCCCCCGCGCCCGCGCGCCACGGCCCAACCCGGAGATCCATGTACGCAGTCATCGAGACCGGCGGGAAGCAATACCGCGTCGAGGTCGGCACCGAGCTCGAGGTCGAGCTCCTCGAGGTCGAGCCGGGCCAGGAGATCACGCTGGAGCGCATCCTCCTCGTGGCGGACGGCGACGAGGCGGCGATCGGCCGGCCGATCGTTGACGGGGCGACGGTCAATGCAACCGTTCTCCGTCACGACCGCGCCGACAAGGTCATCTCGTTCAAGTACAAGCCCAAGGCGCGTCGTCGGGTCAAGAAGGGCCACCGCCAGGAGCAGACGGTCCTGCGGATCACCGACCTGATCCTCAACGGGAAGAGCGCCGCCGCGGAGGCCCAAAGGGCGGCCGAGGCGAAGAAGACTGAGCGCCAGCGCCTCGAGGAGGTCGCCGCGACGCAGGCGGCCGCCGACGCCGCGCTCGCCGCCACGCTCGCCGCGAAGGCCGCCGAGTCCGTCGAGGCCGCTTCGGCCGAGGCTGGGGCGCCGAAGAAGGCCCGCCCGCGCGCCGCGAAGGCCACGGCACCGAAGGCCGAGGCACCGAAGGCCGACGAGACGGCGAAGCCGAAGCGGACCCGCGCCGCCAAGAAGGAAGACTGATCGATGGCCCACAAGAAGGCAGGCTCCAGCTCCAAGAACGGCCGCGACTCGGTCGGTCAGCGACTGGGCGTGAAGGTCGGCGACGGCCAGCTCGTTCCCGCCGGCTCGATCATCGTCCGCCAGCGAGGGATGACCTTCCTCGCGGGGACCGGCACGGGTCTCGGGCGCGATTACACGGTCTTCGCCACGGTCACCGGGCGGGTCCGTTTCGAGCACCAGACCCGCAGCAAGAAGCGCGTCCGCGTGGAGCCGGTCGTCACGGAGGCCGCCGCGGTCGCCGAGGCGCCGGTCGCCGTCGAGACCGCTGCCGCCGGCGCCTGACGCGCCGATCCGAGGTTCCGATGAAGCAGGGCATTCACCCCAGGTACCACAAGGCCACCGTCCACTGCGGCACGTGCGGGACGGAGTTCGAGGTCGGCTCCACCCGCGAGTCCCTCCGCGTCGACGTCTGCAGCAGCTGCCACCCGTTCTTCACCGGGAAGCAGATGATCGTGGACACGGCCGGCCAGGTTGAGCGCTTCCAGCGCCGCCTGGACCGCGCCCAGACCGGCCGCTGACCACGGATCGTCCGACGCCCGCGACGACCGCGATCGGACGGCGGGCTCCCCGGCCCGCCGTCCTGATTCCCGGCCGGTAGGCCCGATGGCCCGGTTCTCGTACGGCGGCCAGGCCCTGATCGAGGGCGTGCTCATGCGTGGCCGCGACACGATCGCGGTTGCGCTGCGCCACCCCGACGGCCGGATCGTCTGGTCCGACGAGCGCCTGGGCACCGGCTTCCGCGGCACCCGCTGGGCGAAGCTGCCGCTGCTGCGCGGCCTCGTCGTCCTGTACGAGACGCTCGTCGTCGGGACGCGCTGGCTCGTCCGCTCGGCAGGGGTGGCCGCCGCCGAGGAGCTCGCGCCGGCCACGACGTCCGACGGGCGCCCCGCCGACGCCGCGGACCTCGGCAAGGGCTCCATCGCCCTCATGCTGGGCCTGACCCTCGTCGTCGGTCTCGGGCTCTTCTTCTTCCTGCCCCTGCTCATCGCCCGTTTCGTCGCCGGAGGCCAGCCGGGAATCGTGGAGCGGGTCGTGGAGGGCGTCGTCCAGGTCGCGATCTTCCTCGCCTACCTGATCGTCATCGGGCGGACCTCCGACGTGCGGCGGACCTTCCAGTACCACGGCGCCGAGCACATGACGATCCACGCCCTGGAGGCCGGCGATCCTCTCACGGTGGAGGCCGTCCGGAAGTACTCCACCGCCCACCCGCGCTGCGGCACGGAGTTCCTCGTGGTGGTCATCCTCGTCTCGATCATCACCTTCTCGATCGTGGGCCGCCAGGAGCTCCTCCTGATGGTCGCCAGCCGGCTCGTCCTGATCCCCGTCATCGCGGCGGTCAGCTACGAGCTTCTCCGCTTCGGCGCCCGCCACCGCGGCAACGCGCTTGTCCGCGTCCTCTTCGAGCCGGGCATCCTGGTCCAGAAGATCACCACCAAGCAGCCGACCGACGAGATGATCGAGGTCGCGATCGTCAGCATGGAGCAGGCGATAACGGCCGACGGCGAGACGCTCCCGGAGGGGAGCGGCACCATCGCGCGGTCGCCACTCGTCCTCGCGGGAGCACCGCCGGCGCCCGCCGCCGAGGCCTGACCGTGGACTCGCTCGACCAGAAGCTGCGCGCCGTCGTCGCCCAGTACGAGACGCTGCAGGCGGAGCTGGCCACGCCCGAGAGCATGTCCGACCCCGATGCGCTCCGCCGCCTGGGGAAGGAGATGGCCCGCCTGGAGCCGGTCGTCGAGACGTTCGGCCGGCTGGAAGTGATCCGCGCCGAGCTGGCCGGAGCGCGCGAGATGCGCGACGCAGAGAGCGACGACGAGCTCCGGGCAATGGCCCACGAGGAGGCCGGGCGCCTGGAGGCCGCCGAGGCGGCGGCACTCGACGAGCTCAAGGTCCTCCTCCTGCCGCGGGACCCGAGCGACGCCAGGAACGTGATCCTCGAGGTCCGCGCCGGGGCGGGCGGCGAGGAGGCGGCCCTCTTCGCGGGCGACCTCCTCCGGATGTACCTCCGCTGGGCCGAGCGCCACCGGTTCCGGGCCGAGGTCATGACCCTCAACGAGACCGGCATCGGCGGGGTCAAGGAGGCGGTCGTCGAGATCTCGGGCGACGGCGCCTACAGCCGCCTCAAGTACGAGAGCGGGACCCACCGCGTCCAGCGCGTCCCCACCACGGAATCGTCGGGCCGGATCCACACCTCGACGGCCACGATCGTCGCCCTGCCGGAGGCGGAGGAGGCGGACCTCTCCATCGACGAGGAGAAGGACCTCCGGATCGAGGTGAAGCGGTCGTCCGGTCCCGGCGGACAGGGCGTCAACACGACGGATTCCGCGGTCCGGATCACGCACCTGCCCAGCGGCCTGGTGGTGGAGATCCAGGACGAGCGGAGCCAGCACAAGAACAAGGCGAAGGCGATGGCGATCCTCCGGGCGCGCCTCCTCGACGCCGAGCGCTCGAAGCAGCGCGACGCGGACTCCGCGGTGCGCCGCTCGCTCCTCGGATCCGGCGACCGGTCGGACAAGATCCGGACCTACAACTTCCCCCAGGATCGGGTGACCGACCACCGGATCGGGATGGACCTCTCGAACCTCCCCGGCGTGCTCGACGGCAACCTCGACCGGCTCATCGACGCCCTGGCCGAGACCGACCAGGCCGAGAAGCTGCGGAGCCTGACCGGGGAGGACGGCTCCGCGTAGGCGCGGGCTGGCGCCCGAGCCCGCGGGATCCCGCGATGGCGACGATCGGCGAGCATCTCGCGGCCGCCCTCGACCGCCTGCGCGCGAGCGGCTCGGAGAGCGCCCGCCTGGACGCCGAGCTGCTCATGGCCCATGCCCTCGGCGTCGAGCGGACGACCGTCCTCGCCCACCCCGAAGGGGCCGTCGGGCCGGAGGCGGCGGCGCGCCTCCTCGACGGCGTTGCCCGCCGCGCGGCGGGCGAGCCGGTGGCCTACATCCGGGGCATCAAGGAGTTCCACGGCGTGGCCTTCGCCGTGGACGCCCGCGCCCTGATCCCGCGGCCCGAGACCGAGGTGCTCGTGGACCTGGCCCTCGGCGCGATCGGCGACCGCCTCGCGCGCGCAGCGCGGCCGCCGGGGACCCCGCCGCTCGCCGTGGCCGACGTCGGAACCGGGAGCGGCGCGATCGCCGTGGCCCTGGCGGTGGCGCTCCGCCGCCGCGGGATGCTCGGTGAGGTGGAGATCGTCGCCTCAGACGTGTCCGACGAGGCCGTGGACCTCGCCCGCGAGAACGCGGTCGCCCAGGGGGTGGGGGACCGGGTGGGCGTCGTGTCGGCCGACCTGCTGCCGACCCCAGGTCGGCCCGCGGGCCTCCTCGTGGTGGCCGACCGCTTCGACGTCGTCTGCGCCAACCTGCCCTACATCCCGTCCTCCGTCGTGCCCGAGCTCCCGATCGCGGCCTCCTTCGAGCCGCGGGCGGCGCTCGACGGAGGTCCGGACGGGCTCGACGTGATCCGGCGCCTGCTGGCGGTCCTGCCGGAGCGGGTGGCGGCGGACGGTGTCGCGCTCCTCGAGATCGGCGACGAGCAGGGTCCGGCGATCCGCGCCGCCGTCGCGAAGCGACTGCCCGGCTGGGAGGTGCGCGTCGAGCCGGACCTCGCGGGTCGGCCGCGCGTCGCCGTGCTGGGCGCGCCGCGCACCCCGGCCGCCGTCCCGGCTCCAGCGGCATGAGTGGCCGCCGGATCCGCCTCGTTGCCCTCGACCTCGACGGAACGCTGATCGGGGACGACCTGCGCCTCCCGCCGCGGACCGTGGCGACGATCCGGGCCGTCGTCGCGCGCGGCGTCCACGTCGCGCTCGTCACCGGCCGCATGACGAGCTCCGCCCTCCCCTACGCCCGGGAGCTCGGGCTGCGGGCCCCGCTGGTCGGCCTCCAGGGCGCGCTCGTGCGGGAGATGCCCGCGCCGGGGAGCGCACGCCTGGGCCGCCTCCTCCTGCACCGCCCGCTGCCGGCCGACGTGGCCCGCGACGCGATGGCCTGGTGCCGCGCGGCGGGCCTGACGCCGCACCTGAACCACCTCGAGCGGATGGTGATCCCGGCCGGCGACGAGCGCGCCGAGGACTACTCGCGGTGGAACTTCGGGCGGGTCGTCCTCGTGCCCGACCTCGACGCGTGGGTCCGCGGGCCGGTCACGAAGGTCATCTCGGTTGGCCCGCCGCCACTCGCCGACCAGGCCCTTGAGCGCGCGCGGGCCGACTTCGCCGGCCGTGCCGACGCGACGGTGAGCCACCCGATGTTCCTGGAGTTCCTGGCGCCGGGCGTCAACAAGGGCCGCGCCGTCCGGTTCCTGGCCCGGCGCCTCGGGGTGGACCTGCGCGACGCGCTCGCGATCGGCGACCAGCGCAACGATGCGGAGATGATCGCCGAGGTGGGGATGGGCGTGGCCATGG
>CAZVPS010000011.1:0-22651 GCA_964629105.1 uncultured Anaerolineaceae bacterium | reverse complement strand
CGCCGATCCCGGCCGGCAGGTTGATGATCGTCTCGGGCTCCCAGCGCAGCAGGCGCCGGCTGAACCGCGCCTCGTCGCGGTAGGCCGGGAGGTGGCTGAGATAGGTCAGGTGGGGCGGCTGGGCGTGGACGACGGCGTGGAAGTTGGTCCCGGTTCGAGCCACGGTGTCGTCGTGGACGGCGAGATGCGAGTTCCATTCGCTCGTCAGCCGGTCGAAGAGGCGCCGCGGCGAGGTCTGGAGGGTCCCGGTCGCGCCGTCGTCGCCGACCCGGACGACCCCCAGGTTGGCCGCCGGGTCCGCCTGGATGTCGCGCAGGCGGCGGCCGGATCCCGTGACGATCACGAGCCGGCCGGCGAGGTGGGGTGCCGGCTGCGGCAGGCGGACCTCCTCCGCAACCGGAAAGCGCCGCCGGATCTCGATCGGCCAGCCGATGCAGACCGAGATGTTGCCGGCCGCTCCCTCGGCGGCGTCGATGGTCGCGATGCGCTTGCCGCCCTCGCCGATGGACGCGAGGATCTCGTCGAGCTCCGGGAACGGTTCCTTGATTGCCATGTGCGCCTCCTCCATGTCGGGGCGGGCCGGGTGGTGGCCCGCCGGGTGAGGGGTCAGCCCCAGCCGGCCGCCGTGCCGCCGGCGCGGGCCGCGGCGCGTGCCTCGGCCTCGCCGGACTCGAGGTAGGCGCGGTACGGGTCGGCCGGCAGCCCGTGCCCGACGCGCAGCTCGGCGAGGAGCGGCCGGACGTCGGTCGAGAAGGCGTCCTGGAGCAGGCGATTGGCCTCCAGCACGTCGCCGGCCGCCTGCGCCGCCAAGAGTGCCTCGCGGTCGACGAGGAGCGCCTTGGCCATCGTCTCCTGGAGGTTCATCACGCTCCGGATCATGGCCGGGACCTTGGGCTCGATGTTATGGCACTGGTCGAGCATGTAGACGACCTCGTTCGCACAGCGCTGGGCGACCGGGTCCGCGTCGTCGCGCATGGCGTTGACGAGCTCGTGGGCGATTCGGAAGAGCTGGTACGGGTCGATCGAGCCGACCATCAGGTCGTCGTCGCCGTACTTCTTGTCGTTGAGGTCGAAGCTGCCCAGGCGGCCCTCGGCGAGGAGGAGGGCCACGATCTGCTCGATGTTGACGCCCATCGCGTGGTGGCCCGTGTCGACGCAGACCGTCGCCCGGTCGCCGACCGTTCGGCAGACCGAGAGCGCCTGGCCCCAGTCCTGCACGTCGGTGGAGTAGAGGGCCGGTTCGTAGAGCTTGTACTCGAGATACATTCGCACGCCGGCCGGGAGATGGGGATGGATCTCCCGGAGCCCTTCGATCAGGCGATGGCGGCGCCAGCGCATGTCGTCCTGGCCCGGGTAGTTGGTCCCGTCCCCGAGCCAGACCTTGACGGCGTTCGAGCCCGTCGCGCCGGCGATCTCGCAGCAGTCGAGGATCGCCCGGACGGCCTTCTCGCGGACCGTGGCCGACGGGTGGCACAGGGAGCCGAACTTGTAGTCCTCGTCCTGGAAGGTGTTGCTGTTGATCCCGCCGATCCGCAGCCCGCGTTCGCCGGCGTAGGACGCGAGCGCGGCGTAGTCGTCGACCCGGTCCCATGGGATGTGGAGGGAGACCGAGCCCGCGATCCCGGTGTACCGGTTGACGGTCGCCGCGTCGTCGATCTTCTCGAAGACCGTCCGCGGCACGCCCACCTGCGGGAAGACTCGGAAGCGCGTCCCGGTGTTCACGAAGCCCCACGACGGGATCTCGACGTTGATGCCCGACATGGCCCATTCGATGCGCTCGAGCGCGGGAGCGGTGGCGGAGTGGGCGACGGCCGCGAGCGGGGGCATGGTCTCTCCTTGGTCAGGGCGCGGTGGCTGCGGGCTGGCGTCGAGCGGCGACGTCAGCGAAGCGCGCCCGCGCCTCGGTCCAGTCGCCTTCCGGCTCGTAGGCGGTGACGGGGAAGGAGCGGGCGATCAGGGCCCGTGCCTCGGCGACCGAGGCGAGCTCGCCGGCGGCGATCGCCTGCACGCACAGGTTGCCGGACGCCGTCGCTTCGACGGGCCCGGCCCGCAGCGGGAGCCCCGTCGCGCCCGCGGTCAGCCGGCAGAGCAGGCGGTGGTTCGACCCGCCGCCCACCACCTGGATCTCCTCGACGGGATGGCCCGAGGCCCGGGCGAGCTCGCCGACCGCGACGGCATAGCGCAGGGCGAGGCTCTCGAGGATCACCCGGATCAGCGTCCCGTCGTCCCCGGGGACGGGCTGCCCGGTCTCGGCACAGAAGGCGCGCACGCGGGCCGGGAGGTCGCCGGGGCGCAGGAAGCGCTCGTCGTCGGGATCGATGAACGCCGTGAAGGCGGGGGCCGTCCCGGCGAGCGTCGCCAGCTCCTCGTACGAGGGGGCGTCGCCGGCCGGCCACAGGGCGCGCCGGCTCTCCTGGACCAGCCAGAGGCCCACCACGTTGCGGAGCAGGCGCACCGTGCCCTCCACGCCGCCCTCATTGGTCAGGTTGGCGGCCAGGGTCACGTCGGTGATGACCGGGGCGGGCACCTCGAGACCGATGAGCGACCACGTGCCCGAGCTCAGGAAGGCGGTCGTGGGGCCGGCGAGCGGTGCCCCGACCACCGCGGAGGCGGTGTCGTGCGAGCCCGGCGCCACCACGCGGGCGTCGCGCAGGCCCGTCTCCGCCGCCACGTCCGCGCGCACGGCGCCCAGGACCGTTCCCGGCGCCACGATCGGCGGCAGGATCCCGGTCGGGATGCCGAACCGGGCCAGGAGCGGCCGCGCCCAGTCGCGGGCGACCGGATCCAGGCACTGGCTGGTGCTCGCGTTCGTGTACTCGGCGACGGCGGTTCCCGCCAGGAAGTGGTGGAAGAGGTCGGCCATCATCAACAGCCGGTCGGCCTGGCCCAGCAGCGGGTCGCCCGCGCGGACCATCGAGTAGAGCTGGTAGAGCGTGTTGATGGGCATGAACTGGATGCCCGTGGCGGCATAGATCTCTTCGCGCGGCACGACCGCGAACGCGTGGTCCGGCATCCCTTCCGTCCGCCGGTCCCGGTAGTGCACCGGGTTCGCCAGGAGCCGGCCGCGGGCGTCGAGGAGTCCGAAGTCGACGCCCCACGTGTCGACGCCGACGGACGCGACGGGGCCGCCGGCAGCGGCGCGCCGGAGACCGGCCGTCACCTCGCCGAAGAGGCGCAGGAAGTCCCAGTGGAGGGTGCCCGCCAGGGTGACCGGGACGTTGGGGAAGCGGTGGACGTCCTCGAGGGCCAGGCGCTCGCCGTCGAAGGAGCCGACCACGGCGCGCCCGCTCTCCGCGCCGAGGTCGACGGCGACCATCCGGAGCGGATTGTCAGTCAAGGCGGAACACCTCCTCCAGGCGCCGATGGAAGCCGGTGGCCGGGTCTGTACAGGGGTCGATGAGGGCGGCCATCTCGGCCTGCCAGCGGGCGTTGATCGGGGCAGCGTCCATCATCGTCCGGAAGCGGTCGAAGTCGTCGACCTCGAAGCAGCCGAACAGGTCGTCGTCGCGCAGGTAGATGGAGTAGTCACGGCAGCCCGCGGCGCGGAGGGCCGCGAGCATCTCCGGCCACACCGCGGCGTGGCGGCGCCGGTACTCGGCCTCGGCCCCGGGCAGGAGCTTCATCGTGAAGGCGACACGTTCCATGGGTGGCTCCGGGAGGGGAGAGCCCGACGGCCGACGACCGCCGGGGCTCAGGGCGCGTTCCTAGAAGTCGAACTGGTCGATGTTGCTCTTATCGAACTTGAAGGGCGGGGGAGCGACACGTTCTCGGCGATCGAGAAGTCGAGGATCAGCCCGTCCTGGTGGCGGTCCTCGGGGACGTACGCGATCCCCGCCCGCAGGGCCGCCGAGGGCGAGGGGAGGTGGATCGTCCGGCCGCCGAGGAGGATCTCGCCGGCCGTCGGGCGCTCGATGCCGAAGAGGACCCGGGCAACCTCCGTCCGCCCGGCGCCCACGAGGCCGGCGAGGCCGAGGATCTCGCCCGACCGGACGGTGAAGCTCACGTCCCGGAAGGCGTTGGCCCCGGCCAGGCCGCGCACCTCGAGGAGCACCTCGCCGATCGTCGCTTTGCCCTTCGGGAAGAGCGTCACCGCCCGCCCGACCATGTGGCGGACGAGGTCGGCGGTCGTGAGGCTCGCCGTGGGAGCCGTGACGACGTGGCGGCCGTCACGGAAGACGGTCGCCCGGTCGGAGAGGGCGAAGACCTCGTCGAGGCGGTGGCTGACAAACAGGATCGCCACGCCCGCGTCGCGCGTGCGGCGCACGATCGCGAACAGGCGCTCCACCTCGTGGGCAGAGAGCGATGCCGTCGGCTCGTCGAGGATCAGCACCCGGGCGTCGACCGAGAGGGCCTTCGCGATCTCGATGAGCTGCTGGTCGGCCATGGACAGGCCGCGCACCGGGGCGGCCACGTCGATCCGGACGTCGAGCTGCTCGAACAGGGCGGTCGCGGCCCGGCGCATCTCGCCCCAGGCGATCGACCCGAGGCGGCCGGCCGGCGGGCTGGCCAGGAAGACGTTCTCGGCGACGGACAGATCGGGGAACAGCTTGGGTTCCTGGTGGACGACGGCGACCCCCAGGCCACGGGCGGCGGCCGGGTCGCCGATGTGGGTGGCGACGCCGTCGAGGAGGATGGCCCCGGAGTCCGGCACGTGGACGCCGCCGAGGATCTTGACGAGCGTGCTCTTGCCGGCCCCGTTCTCGCCGACCAGGGCGTGGATCTCGCCCGCGCGGAGGTCCATCGAGACGTCGGCCAGCGCGGCAGTGGCCCCGAAGTGCTTGGATATCCCGCGCAGCTCCACGCGGGGAGCGGTCGGGGCGGCCGCAGGGATCGTCACGAGAGCGCTCCGGTGCCGTCGTCAATACCGGCCCGCCCACGGGCCGCGCGCGACCGCCCGGGGGCGGTACCCGGATGTCCCGACCCGGATTCGGCAACCGGCCCGATCTCGCGGACGTCGACGCCGGCCTCGCGGAGGGCCGCGACCATCGCCGCCGGCGCCTCGCCGTCCGTGAACACCCCGGTGAGCCGGTCCGTCCGGCAGAAGGTCGCCGACGCGACGCGGCCCCACTTCGTGTGGTCGACGACGGCGTAGACCTCCCGGGCTGCGGAGACCATCGACCGCTTGATCTGGGCCTCCTCCTCCATCGCATCCGAGAGGCCGGATTCGATCGTGAACCCTGCCGCGCCAAGGAACGCCTTCTGCACGTTCACCCGGCGAAAGACGCCGTCGCCCAGGGGGCCGACGACGGACAGGGCCTCCCAACGGACGCGGCCGCCCAGCATCAGGACGGTGATGCCCGGGTGGCCCGCCAGCTCCGAGGCGATCCGGATGCTGTTCGTCACCACGGTCAGACCGTGCCAGGCCTCGCGGGCCTTGAGGTGCCGGGCGACGTACAGCGCCGAGGTGCTGGCGTCGAGCACGATGCTCTCGCCGTCGGCGACGCGGGCCGCGGCGGCGGCTCCCATCCGGGACTTCTCCTCGCGCTGAAGGCGCTCGCGGACCTGGAACGCAAGCTCAGGGTGGCTCCCGCGCGGCTTGATGGCGCCGCCGTGGGTGCGGACGACAAGGCACTCTCTTTCGAGGACGAGGAGGTCCTTGCGGATCGTGACGGCGGAGACGCCGAAGCGCCCGGCGAGGTCGATGACCCTGGCCCGCCCGTTCTCTTCAACGATCCGCGCGATCTGCTGCTGGCGCTCGCGCGCGAAGACGCCATCGGGCACGTCGGCGGCCTTCGCGCTCACGGCATCTCGCTCCGGCTTGACAACGAACTTCGGTTGATTGCGATTGCGCTCACTTTGCATCGAAGCGGCGTCGAATGTCAAGCCGATTCCGGACATCTGTGAACGGCCTGGCATCATGGCTTGATGCGCCATCTCGGTGGTCTGACGGGGCGCATTCTCCGCGGGAAGCACCCCGACCTCCGGGCCGGATCGGGCGCGCGCTGGCCCGGGGGCCCAGGTCGGCATCGTCCCGCCCAGGTCGTGCAAGGAATCCCGGTCGAGCACGCTCCGTTCGACGCCCAGGATGCCGCCGGGGGCCCGGATCGGCCACCGAACGCAGCGTGGTGGGACCCGGAACCTTGCATGGACCGGGGGCTGGCGCTTCGGGTCAGCGTGCCGCGCGAAGGCGCGGCCCCCGGCCGGGTGGTCCACGGACGCCTCCCATTCCCTGTGCCTCGGCTCACTCCCGGCCGGCTAGCACCGACGGCGGGATGCTTACCAACCTGATGAGCCGTGTTCCGCACCCGATGTGCCGGAGATACTATTGACAGGTGCGCTACGCTGCCGGTGTGTTATCGATAACCGACGTCGATGCACCCGCATCGCCCGCCTCGGACCCAGCGCCCCGGTCCCGATCCTGTCGAACAGTGCCCACGACACCACGGGATACCCGCCATGGGTGACCTGCTCGTCGAGATGACCGACATCAGCAAGAGCTTCCCGGGCGTCCACGCACTCGACGGCTGTCGCTTCGAGCTCCGCTCCGGCGAGGTCCACGCCCTGGTCGGCGAGAACGGGGCCGGCAAGTCCACGCTGATGAAGATCCTGGCCGGCATCTACCATCGCGATGCCGGCACGATCCGGGTCAAGGGCCGGGAGGTGGAGATCGCCTCGCCCCGGGCCGCGCAGGACCTCGGGATCAGCATCATCCACCAGGAGCTCAACCTCATGGGCCACCTCACCGTGGCCCAGAACATCTTCATCGGACGCGAGCCGCGCGGCGCGGCGCCCTTCATCCTCGACGAGAAGCGCCTCAACGCGAAGGCCCGTGAGCTCTTCGAGACGCTCCACCTCAAGCTCGACCCGCGAGCCCGCGTCTCCGGCCTGGCCGTCGCCCAGCAGCAGATGGTCGAGATCGCGAAGGCGCTCTCGTTCAGCTCGGACGTCCTGGTCATGGACGAGCCGACGGCCGCCCTTACGGACATCGAGATCGACGAGCTCTTCCGGATCATCCGCCACCTGCGCGAGTGCGGGACGGGGATCGTCCACATCTCGCATCGCCTCGAGGAGCTGAAGCAGATCTCGGACCGCGTGACGGTGATGCGCGACGGCCGGTACATCGACACCGTCCAGACCGCCGAGGCGAGCATCCAGTCGATCATCAGCATGATGGTCGGTCGGACGATCTTCGAGGCGTCCCCGGAGCTCCCGGAGCACCCCGACCCGGAGATCGTCCTGGAGGTTCGCAACCTCAACCGCGGCCGGGTGATCCGCGACGTCGGCTTCCAGCTCCGCCGGGGCGAGATCCTCGGCATCTCCGGCCTCGTGGGCGCGGGCCGGACGGAGGTGGTCCGGGCCATCTTCGGGGCCGACCCCCGCGACTCGGGAGAGATCCTTGTCCACGGGAAGCCGGTCGCCATCCGGACGCCGGCGGACGCGGTCGCCCACGGGATCGGCTACCTGTCCGAGGACCGGAGGCGGTACGGGCTCGCCCTCAAGATGGACGTCGAGGCGAATCTCGTGCTCGCCTCGCTGCGCAAGTTCGCCGACCGGATCGGTCGCATCAACTTCAGCCGCACAAGAGCGACCGCCCTGGGGCTCGTCAGGAGCCTGGCGATCAAGACCCCGAGCATCTCCCAGCGGGCCCGGAATCTCTCGGGGGGCAATCAGCAGAAGGTGGTCATCGGCAAGTGGCTGACTGCCGACACCGAGATCCTGATCTTCGACGAGCCGACCCGCGGGATCGACGTCGGCGCCAAGAGCGAGATCTACCGGCTCCTCAACGACCTCGCCCAGCAGGGCAAGGCGATCATCATGATCTCGTCCGAGCTTCCCGAGATCCTGCGCATGAGCCACCGCATCCTCGTGATGTGCGAAGGGCGCATCACGGGCGAGCTGAGCGCGGCGGAGGCGACGCAGGAGAAGATCATGACCTTCGCGACCCAACGCGAAGCCGTCGCCGCCGCCTAGCGGGCGAGTCCCGAACTCCCGGCAGAGACCCCAGACGAGGCAGCGCTTCGATGCAGACGACCACGACGACGAGCCGGTCCCGGATGCAGGCACTGGTCAAAGGCGACTCGCTGCAGCGTTTGCTGGCGCTCGGCGCGCTCGTCATCCTGCTCGCGTTCTTCTCGGTGATCTCGGAGCCGTTCCGCACGACCGACAACTACATCTCCGTCCTCGTCGCCACCGCCGTGAACGGCGTCCTGGCGATGGGCGTGACCTTCGTGATCATCACCGGCGGCATCGACCTGTCCGTCGGCACCACGATGACCTTCTGCTCGGTCATCCTGGGCCTGGTGGTCACGAACGCGGGCCTCCCGCTCTGGGTGGGCATCCCCGCCGCGCTCGCGGCCGGCGCCCTCGTGGGCGCGGTGAACGGCACCCTGATCGCGAAGGCCAAGATCCCGCCGTTCATCGCCACCCTGGGCATGCTCAACGTGACCCGCGGGCTCGCCCAGATCCTGTCGGACGTCAAGCCTATCTACTTCGAGAGCACCCCACAGTTCTATGACCTCTTCATGGGCAAGTCGTTCTTCGGCATCCCGAACGTCGTCTTTGTCATGTTCGGTGCCGCCATCCTCGCCTCGCTGGTCCTCACCAAGACGGTCCTCGGCCGGTACACGTTCGCCCTCGGCTCCAACGAGGAGGCCACCCGCCTCTCCGGCGTCAACGTGGACGCCTGGAAGATCGCCGTCTACAGCGTGGGCGGGCTCTTCGCCGGACTCGGCGGTATCCTGATCGCAGCGCGCATGACCTCAGCCCAGCCGTCGGTTGGCATGGGCTACGAGCTCGACGCAATCGCGGCGGCCGTCATCGGCGGCACGTCGCTGAGCGGCGGCGAGGGCAGCATCGTCGGCACGGTCATCGGGGCCTTCATCATCAGCACCCTGACGATCGGCCTGTCCATCGTGGGCGTCCCGGACCAGTGGAAGCTGGTGATCACGGGCGTCGTGGTCATCGGCGCGGTCTTCCTCGACATCCTCCGGCGCCGCAGCCGCGCCTAGCGGCGGGCGCTACCCCTACACCCGGGCCAAACGCCGGCCCCGAGCAGTTGAGGCCGGCAGATCGGTCAACCATCACCCCACGGAGGAGCACATGAAGTTCTCGCGGTTCTACAGCCTCGCGGCTGGCACCATGGCCCTGGCCCTGGTGGTCGGCGCATGCGGCAGCGCCGCCAGCCCGACCCCGACGACCGGCGCCAAGCCGTACATCGCCATCGTCTCGAAGGGCTCCCAGCACCAGTTCTGGCAGGCCGTCCAGAAGGGCGCCACCGACGAGGCGGCGGCCAAGGGCGCCACGATCACGTACGAAGGCCCCGCGTCCGAGTCCGAGGTCGACAAGCAGCTCACCATGCTGCAGACGGCCCTCGACAAGAAGCCGAAGGCGATCTGCTTCGCGGCCCTCGACAGCAAGGCGGCGACCCCGCTCCTCGAGAAGGCCAAGGCGGCCGGCATCCCGGTCGTCGGCTTCGACTCCGGCGTCGACAGCGACATCCCGGTCACGACCGTGTCGACCGACAATGTCGCGGCCGCCGGCGAGGCCGCCGACCAGATGGCCAAGCTCATCGGTGAGTCGGGCAAGGTCGCGGTCATCGTCCACGACCAGACCAGCCAGACTGGCACGACCCGGCGCGACGGCTTCGTCAACCGGATGAAGGAGAAGTACCCGAACATCCAGGTCGTCGCCGTCGAGTACGGCGCGGGCGACCCGGTCAAGTCGGCCGACCTCGCGAAGGCCATCATGACCGCCAACCCCGACCTGAAGGGCTTCTTCGGCGCCAACGAGGGCTCCGCCAAGGGCGTCCTCAACGCGCTCAAGGAGACCGGCAAGGAAGGCAAGATCGTGGCCATCGGCTACGACTCCGGCCAGCAGCAGATCGACGCGATCAAGAGCGGCGTCATGGCCGGCGCCATCACCCAGAACCCGGTCGGCATCGGCGCCAAGTGCGTCTCCGCCGCGCTCGATGCCATCGCCGGCAAGACCCTGCCGAAGAACATCGACACCGGCTACTACTGGTACGACAAGACCAATATCGACAAGCCCGAGATTCAGGCGGTCCTCTACCAGTAGACGGGCCTGCGCCTGACCCCGCATTCGCCCCGGGGGCTGTCCGCAGCGCGGGCAGCCCCCGGTTACACATCAGGGCCAGGCGGGGACTCTGGCAGGGATCACCACGGGGATCACCGGATGAGCACCATCAGCGACGTCGCGCAGCGGGCCGGCGTGTCCGCCATGACCGTGTCGCGCGTCATCAACAACTCCGGGTACAGCAGCCGGGAGGCCCGCGCGCGGGTGGAGGCCGCCATCACGGAGCTCGGCTACGTGCCCAACGCGCTGGCCCGCCAGCTGCGGTCCAGGCGCACGAAATCGCTCGCGCTCATCGTCTCCGACATCACGAACCCCTTCTTCACCACGATCGCCCGCGGCGTCGAGGACGTGGCCGCGCCGCGCGGGTTCTCGGTCATGTACTGCAACACGGACGAGTCCGCGGAGGAGGAGGCGAAGTACCTCCGCGTTCTCATCGAGCGCCAGGTGGACGGCGTGCTCCTCGTCCCCTCGCGAAGCACCGGCACGACCTTCCGGACGCTCCGCGCGCACCGGATGCCGGTGGTGGTACTCGACCGCCGTGTGACGGCCCGCCACGTCGACACCGTGCGCTGCGACTCCGAGGCAGGCGCCTATGCGTTGACTCGCCATCTCGTCTCGCTCGGGCATCGCCGGATCGCGGTGCTCACCGGCCGGCGCACCATCTCCACCTCGGTCGACCGCGTCGCCGGCTGCCGCCGCGCCCTCCAGGAGGCGGGGCTGACCCTGGACGACGATTCCGTCCGCTACGGTGGGTACAACTTCGGCTCGCTCAACCAGGCCGACGGATACCAGATGGCCCGGGAGGTGCTCGCCGCGGCCTCGTCCCGGCCGACGGCGATCTTCGCGGCGAACAACTTCATCGCGTTCGGCGCGATCCGCGCTCTCCGCGAGGCCTGCCTCCGGGTGCCCGAGGACATGTCGGTCGTGGCGTTCGACGACCTGCCGCCGGACTGGGTCATGGACCCCTTCCTGACCGTGGCGGCCCAGCCCGCCTACGAGATCGGGCACCGCGGCGCGGAGCTGCTGCTCAATCGCATTGCCGGCGACCCGGACGCCGCGGCCCAGACCGTGGTGCTCCCGTTCCAGCTCATCATCCGGCGGTCCAGCGCCGCGCCGCGCGTCTCCCCCGAGACGGGCGTACGAGGAGCGCCGTCCACCGTGATCCCGGCCCGCCGCGGTCGTGCTGCCCGGGCGGGGGTCATCGCCAACGACGGAGCGGCCCGATGATCGACCCCACCATCGATCCGGCCACGATCCCCCAGCGCACGCTGGCGGGCGGCGCCCGGATGCCCGCGATCGGGCTCGGGACGTTCGGGTCGGACCGCGCCACGCCCGTCGAGGTCGCGGCGGCAGTCCGGGGAGCGGCAGAGGTCGGCTATCGGCACTTCGACTGCGCGGCCGTCTACGGCAACGAGGACCTGATCGGCGAGGCGCTCTCCGGCGCGATCACGGGCGGCGTCGCGCGCGAGGACCTGTGGGTCACCTCCAAGCTCTGGAACGACAGGCACGCCCCGGCCGACGTGGCGCCCGCGTTCGAGCGGTCGCTCCGGGACCTGCGGCTCGACTACCTCGACCTGTACCTGGTCCACTGGCCGTTCCCGAACGGCCATGCCGCCGGCGTCACCGTCGACTCGCGCGACGCGCACGCGAAGCCCTACATCCACGAGGACTTCATGGCCACGTGGGCCGAGCTGGAGAAGCTCGTTGACCGCGGGCTGGTGCGCCACATCGGGACGTCGAACATGACGATTCCCAAGCTGGAGCTCGTGCTGCGCGACGCGCGCATCCGGCCGGCCGTCACCGAGATGGAGCTCCACCCTCACTTCCAGCAGCCCGAGCTGTTCGACTTCGTGCGGTCGAACGGGATCGAGCCCGTCGGCTACTCGCCGATCGGGTCGCCGGCCCGACCCGAGCGCGATCGCGCGCCGGATGACTCCGTGGACGTGGAGGACCCGGTCATCGTCGCGATCGCCGAGCGCCTCGGCGTCCATCCGGCCGTGGTGTGCGTCAAGTGGGCCGTGCAGCGTGGCCAGACGCCGATCCCGTTCTCGACCCGGCGCTCCAACTACCTCGCCAACCTGCGGGCCGTCGTGAGCGACCCGCTCGCCGACGAGGAGATGACGGCGATCGCCGGCATCGACCGAAAGTGCCGCCTGATCAAGGGCCAGGTCTTCCTCTGGAAGGCGGGCCAGAGCTGGGAGGATCTCTGGGACATCGACGGCACGATCACCCCGCCATAGGAGGGACGGAAGGCGCCGTCGGCGCCCGCCCGCGAACCCCCGTGTACATCGTCACGATCGACCAGGGAACCTCGAGCACCAAGACGGCCATCTGGGATTCGGATGGCCGCCTGGTTGCCGACGCGTCCGCTTCGTACGACCTCGATCGGCCGGCGGTGCTCTGGGCAGAGGTCAATCCCGAGCGCTGGTGGGAGGCCCTGTGCGAGACGGTCGCGGCCGTCCTGGCGAAGAGCGGCGTCGCTGCGCGCGACGTCGCCGGCGTCGGCCTCGATGCGATCGGCTGGTCGCTGGTCGTCACGGACGCCGGGTTCGGGCCACTGGTGCCGGCGATGACCTGGCTCGACCGGCGGGCCGAAGCGGAGGCCGCCGAGCTGCGCAGCGGCGCCGGCGCGGACCGCCTCGTTGACCTCGTCGCGAACCCGCTCGACGCGGCGTACATCACACCCAAGCTCGCCTGGCTGCGCCGACACCGCCCGGACGCCTTCGAGGCGGCGCGCTGGTTCCTCACGGCGTCCGGCTTCCTCACCGCGCGGCTGACCGGCGAGGCAACCTGCGACCTCACCCAGGCCTACGGGTTCCACTGCTTCGACATCCGGCGCGAGCGCTGGGACGAGGAGGCGGCGGGGGCCCTCGGCATCCCGCTCGACCGGATGCCGCCGCTCCGCCGGATCGGCGAGATCGCGGGCGGCGTGACCGCCGCAGCGGCCGCGCGCACCGGGCTGGCGGAGGGCACCCCGGTCCTCGTCGGGGGGCTTGATGCCGCGGTCGGGGCGCTCGGCGGCGGTGTGACCCGGCCCGGCCAGACGCAGGACCAGGGCGGGCAGGCGGGCGGCATGGGCATGAGCGTCCGCGACGTCGTCGTCGAGCCGCGGCTCATCTTCAGCCACCACGCTCTCCCCGGGCAGTACCTCCTGCAGAGCGGCACCGTCGGCGGCGGCGCGCTCGGGTGGTTCCGGGAGATCCTCGGGCGGCCCGACGCAGCCTTCGAGGACATCTCCGCAGAGGCCGCGACCGCGTCCCCGGGGAGCGGCGGGCTTCTCTTCCTGCCCTACCTGGCCGGCGAGCGCACGCCCCTCTGGAGCAGCACGGCCCGGGGCGTCTTCTTCGGCCTCTCCTACACGACGACCCGGGCGGAGATGCTGCGCTCGATTATGGAGGGCTGTGCCTTCGCGGTCTGCGACAACCTGCGCCTCGCCGAGGCGACGGGCGTGACGGTCAGCGAGTGGCTGGGGACCGGCGGTGCGGCCAGGAGCGCGCTCTGGAACCAGGTGAAGGCGGACGTCGCGGGGCGGCCGTTCGTCGTGGCGCGCCGCGCCGACGGCGGCGAGGGCGGGCACGGCCTGGGGCTCTTCGCGCTGACCGCGCACGCGGTCGGCCTGTGCGACGACGTTGCCGCGACCGTGGAGCGGCTGCTGCCGCGGCGCACGGTCTTCGAACCCGATCCGGCGCGCCACGCCCACTACCAGGACCTGTTCGAGGTCTACCACGGAGTCTCCCGTGGCCTCCTCCCCCATTTCGATCGCCTGGCGGCGGTCGCCACGTCGGGGAAGGCGATCTCGTGAAGGCGGCGGTGCTCGAGGACAGGGGCGTGCTGGCGTATCGGGAGGTCCCGACCCCGGAGCCGGCCGCGGGTGAGGTGCTGCTGCAGGTGCGGGCGAGCGCCGTGTGCGGCTCGGACGTCCACCGGTTCACGCGTGGCCACCGCACGTACCCCATGATCCTGGGCCACGAAGCCGCGGGCGTCATCGCGGTCGCTGGGGAGGGCGCGGATCCCGCCCTGGTCGGGCGCCACGCGGCGCTGGTGCCGCTGGTGCCCTGCCACGCGTGCGCCCAGTGCCGGGCCGGCCGGTTCTCCGCCTGCGACGGCTACTCGTTCATCGGGTCGCGCCGGGCCGGCGCCTTCGCCGAGTACGTCGCGGTCCCGGCGCGGAACGTCCTGCTCGTCCCGGACGACCTCCCGTTCGAGGCGGCCGCCCTGATCGAGCCCGCCACGGTCGCGCGGCACATGCTGGACCTCGGCGGCTTCGCGACCGGCCAGTCCGCGATCGTCTTCGGGGCGGGGTCCATCGGGCTGATGCTCGTCCAATGGCTGCGGATCCTCGGCGCAAGCCCGGTCATCGCGACCGACATCGTGGACGCCAACCTCGACGCAGCGCGTGCCCTCGGCGCCCACGTTACCCTCAACCCGACGCGCGACGACGTCCCGGCCGAGGTCCGCCGGCGGACCGGGGCCGGCGTCGACCTCGCGCTCGAGGCCGCCGGGTCGCCCGCGTCGCTCGCCCAGACCATCGAGGTGACGCGGCCGCGCGGTTCGGTCGTCCTGGGCGGCAACCAGCCCGCCGATGGCAGCCTCTCGCTGGCGTTCATCGAGAACCTGATGCGCAGGGAGCTGTCGCTCACCGGCTGCTTCATGTCCTGCTCGGCGCCCTGGCCGGGGCACGAGTGGACGGATGGCCTCGCGGCCGTGCTCGACGGGGGGCTCGACATGGGCGCGATGATCTCGCACCGCGCGCCGCTCGCCGCAGCGCCCTCCCTCTTCGCGGAGATCAGGGCGCACCGGCTCGCCCACCGCAAGATCGTGTTCGACCCAACCGACAGCAGGAGCCCACGATGCTGAAGACCCGCTTGCTCCACCCGGAGATCCTCAAGGCGCTCGGCGAGGCCGGCCACGGCGCCCAGGTCCTGATCGCGGACGGCAACTACCCGCTGCTGACGCGGTCGAACGCCGCCGCGCACCGCGTCTACCTGAACCTGGCACCGGGCCTCCTCACCGTCACCGACGTCCTCGACGTGCTGGTCGGCGCCATACCCATCGAGGCGGCCCACGTCATGGTCCCCGACAGCGGCCCCGAGCCCGGCATCTTCGCCGAGTTCCGCGCGCTGCTGCCCGACACCCCCCTCCAGAAGCTCGGGCGCTTCCAGTTCTACGAGGCGGCCCGCGGCCCTGACCTGGCGCTGGCCGTCTCCACCGGCGAGCAGCGGATCTATGCCAACCTGCTTCTCACGATCGGCGTGGTGATGCCCGAGTAGGGATCGGCTGGACCACACCGCGCCCGCTCACCGCGGCAGTGCGCACCACTCGGACGAGAGAGGAACCCGATGACGACGATCAACACCACCGGCCGCTTCGTGGGCGACTGGCCCAGGATCGGCATCCGCCCGGCCGTCGACGGCCGGATGCACGGCGTGCGCGAGTCGCTCGAGGCGCAGACCAAGGCGATGGCGCGCCGCACGGCCGACCTCATCGCCGCCAACCTGCGTTACCCCGATGGGACGCCCGTCGAGGTGGTCGTCCCCGGCCACAACATCGGCGGCGTCCACGAGGCTGCGAAGGTTGCCGAGCTCTTCCGCAAGGAGGGGGTGGGCGTCTCCATCACCATCACCCCATGCTGGTGCTACGGGTCGGAGACCATGGACATGGATCCCCTGACCCCCAAGGCGGTCTGGGGTTTCAACGGCACCGAGCGCCCCGGCGCGGTCTACCTCGCGGCCGTCCTCGCGGCCCACACCCAGAAGGGCCTCCCTGCATTCGGCATCTACGGGCGCGACGTCCAGGACGCCAGCGACGGGACGATCCCGGCCGACGTCGAGGCCAAGATCCTCCGCTTCGCCCGGGCCGGCCTCGCGGCGGCGATCCTGCGCGGCAAGTCGTACCTCTCGCTCGGCGGCGTCTCGATGGGCATCGCCGGCTCCATCGTGGACCAGCCGTTCTTCGAGAAGTACCTCGGCATGCGCGTCGAGTGCGTCGACATGTCCGAGCTGACGCGCCGCATGGAGGAGGGCATCTACGACCCGATCGAGTTCGAGAAGGCGCTCGCCTGGACAAAGGCGAGCTGCCGCGAAGGCACCGACCGCAACCCGGCCGACAAGGCCAAGAGCCGCGCGGAGAAGGACCGCGACTGGGAGACGGTGGTCAAGATGACCCTGATGACCCGCGACCTCCTGGTCGGCAACCCGCGCCTGGCGGAGCTCGGATTCGGTGAGGAGGCGATGGGCCGCAACGCGATCCTGGGCGGCTTCCAGGGCCAGCGCCAGTGGACCGACCACGCGCCGAACGGCGACTTCATGGAGGCCATCCTCAACTCGTCGTTCGACTGGAACGGGACCCGCGCGCCGCACATCTTCGCGACCGAGAACGACAGCCTCAACGGCGCGACGATGCTCCTGGGCTACCTGCTGACGAACCGGGCCCAGATCTTCGCCGACGTCCGCACCTACTGGAGCCCGGAGGCGGTGAAGCGCGTCACCGGCCACGACCTCGAGGGTCGAGCCGCCGGCGGCTTCATCCACCTCATCAACTCCGGCGCGGCCACCCTCGACGCGACGGGCGCCATGGAAGCCGACGGCCAGCCGACGATGAAGCCGTTCTGGGAGATCACCGAGGAGGACGTGCAGGCGGCCCTCGCGGCGACCACCTGGTATCCGGCCAACCGGGGCTATTTCCGGGGCGGCGGATACTCCTCGCAATTCGTGAGCCGCGGGGGGATGCCCGTCACGATGGCCCGCCTGAACCTCGTCTCCGGCGTGGGTCCGGTGCTCCAGCTCGCCGAGGGCTGGACGGTCGAGCTGCCGAAAGAGGTCCACGACATCCTCGACCAGCGGACCGACCCGACCTGGCCGACGCACTGGTTCGTGCCGCGCACCAACGGCGTCGGCCCGTTCCGCGACGTCTACACGGTCATGGCGAACTGGGCCGCGAACCACGGCGCGATCAGCTTCGGCCACATCGGGGCCGACCTGATCAGCCTCGCGTCCGTCCTCCGCGTCCCCGTCCACATGCACAACGTGCCGGAGGAGGACGTCTTCCGGCCGAGCGCGTGGGCCAACCTTGGCACGGCCGATCTCGAGGGGGCGGACTTCCGCGCCTGCGCGAACTTCGGCCCGCTCTACGGCCGCCGCTGAGTGGACCCTGTCGCCACGGGCGGTCGGACGTCTCGACTGCCGGCTCCACGCCCGGAAGAGACTGGCGATGAATCGTGCAAGCCACGACAGCGAGAAGACCCTGCAACCGACAGAACGCGAGGGACGACGGTGACTGACCTGTTGCTCGGAGTTGACATCGGCACGTCGAGCTCCAAGGGGGTGCTGGTCCGGCCGGACGGCACCATCGTGGCGACGACCCAGCGGCCGCACCAGCTGTCGCTCCCCCGCCCGGGCTGGGCGGAGCACGACGGCGAGGCCGTCTGGTGGGCCGACTTCCTCGCGATCACCCGGGAGCTCGCGACCCACGAAGGGGGACGGATCGCGGCCGTGGGGGTCAGCGGGATCGGCCCGGCCGTGCTGCCGGTTGACGCGGCCGGCCGGTCGCTTCGCCCGGCGATCCTGTACGGCATCGACACCCGCGCCACCCGGGAGGTCGACGAGCTCACCGAGCGCTTCGGCCCCGACTCCATCCTGGCCCGCGGCGGGACGCTCCTGACCTCGCAGGCCGCGGGACCGAAGCTCGCCTGGATCCGGCGGCACGAGCCCGACGTCTGGGCCCGGACGCGCCGCTTCCACATGGCCCACTCGCTGGTGATCGAGCGCCTGACCGGCGAATACGTCCTGGACCACCATTCGGCGAGCCAGTGCGACCCCCTGTACGACATGACCGCCGCTGCGTGGGCGACCGACTGGGCGGCGGACGTCGTGCCCGGCCTGGACCTCCCGCGGCTGGCCTGGTCCAACGAGATCGCAGGCCGCGTGCACGGCGAGGGCGCTGCCGCCACGGGCATCCCGGAGGGCACGCCCGTCGTCGCGGGCACGATCGACGCCTGGGCCGAGGCGCTGAGCGCGGGCGTGCGCGACCCGGGCGACACGATGCTCATGTACGGCACGACGATGTTCATGGTGGAGATCGCCCGGGCGTTCCGCCCCGAGGCCAGCCTCTGGACCACCCAGGGCGTCTTCGAGGGGACCTGCACGTACGCCGCCGGCCTCTCGACGTCGGGAGGCCTGACCGTCTGGCTGCGCGACATCATCGGCCGGGAGTTCGAGGCCCTCATCGCCGAGGCGGCGCAGACGCCGCCCGGCGCCGACGGCCTCGTCGTGCTGCCCTTCTTCGGCGTGGCGCGCTCGCCGATCTTCGACCCCCATGCCCGCGGCGCGATCTTTGGCCTGACCCTGAGCCACGGCCGCGGCCACCTGTACCGCGCGCTGCTCGAGGGCTCCGCCTACGAGGTACGCCACAACCTCGAGGTGATGGAGGCCGCGGGCGCCGCTCCCGAGCATCTGACGGCCGTCGGCGGGGGGACGAAGAGCGGCCTGTGGACCCAGGTCGTCTCGGACGTCACGGGGCTCCGGCAGGTCATCCCCGCCGTGACGATCGGGGCGAGCTACGGCGACGCCATGCTCGCCGGCGACGGGGTTGGCCTGGTCGCGGCCGATGCCCGCTGGAACGCGCCCGCCGAGACGCTCCGGCCCGACGCGCGGGCTCGCGCCCGCTACGACGAGCTCTACGGGGTCTACCGATCGCTCTATCCGGCCACGCGGGAGCAGGCGCACGCGCTCGCGCGCGTGCAGGAGGAGACCTCCGAAGCGTCACCTCGCTGACCTCGCCGCCGCGAGCCCGGTCGGATGGTCGTCGGGGGGCCCGGCGGCCGTCTGGCGGCCACGGACAGATCCATCAGGCCACCCCGGGGGTGTCCATCTCGGATCGGGTCGGTGGCTGGGCGCCGGCCCGCGTGCAGGTGATCACCGCCGCCCTGTTGGCGAACGTCAGGCACTCGCGCAGCGCGTCCGCCGGCATCTCCCGGATTCTCGTTCGCTCGAGCCAGCCGGCCGAGTGCAGCCACGCGAGAAGGCCCGCCGTGAAGGCGTCGCCGGCGCCCACGGTATCCGAGACCACGACCGGCGTGCCGGGGACCTCGACGCGGTCCCGGGTGGTCAGGCCGAGGGCGCCATCGTGGCCCTTCGTAACGACGACGAGGCCGGGGCCGCGCGCCAGCCAGGCCGCGGCCACCGCGTCCAGCGCTCTCTCCGGGTAGAGCCAGGCGAGGTCGGCACGGCTGACCTTGACGACGTCCGCCAGGGAAACCCAGCCCTCGAGGCGCGCGACGTAGGCCGAGCGCTCGCCCACGAGGCCCGGGCGGACGTTCGGATCCAGGCTGAGCACGCGGCGCCCGTGCTCGCGCCGCATGACCGCCTCGAAGGCCGATGCACCGGGCTCACGGACCATCGAGATCGAGCCGAGGTGCAGGGCGGCGACCTCCTCGGGAAAGTCGGCGGGCAGATCTTCGGCACGCAGCATGCGGTCCGCAGTGCCCTCGCCGTGGAACGCGTACACGGGCTCGGCACCCGCCTCCAGGTGGACGATGGCCAGGGTCGAGGGCTCGTCGCCCTCGAGCACGAATCGGCAGTCCACCCCGTCGGCCAGCAGACGGCGTCGCAGCATCTGCCCGAACGCGTCCCTGGAGACGCGCCCCAGGAACCCGACCGGGATGCCCAGGCGGCCGAGACCCATGGCCACGTTGAATGACGAGCCCCCGGCCCGTGCGACGTAGGTCGGCTCGTCACCCTGCGGCAGGGGGACGAGATCGATGAGCGCCTCCCCGCAGACCAGGATCATCCATCTCCCTCACAGTCGATCGGTCGAGCGTGACCGCATGCCGCGAACGATCCGCGGCCTTTCCGGCCAGCAGAGGCGAACGCTCCGCCGGTAGCTTCCCGGGAGAGCGGCAACAGCGACAAGGCCGCCACCGCACCCAACCCGCGCGGCGGGGCGGCCCTGTAGGTCAGTGGTTGAGGGCCTCGTTGCGGAAGGATGCCACGTCCTCGAGCCGGCGACGGATCGCGCCCAGGAACCGGGCCCCCATCTCGCCGTCGACCAGCCGGTGGTCCGCGGAGAGGGTCAGCTTCATGATCGAGCGCACGGCCAGCCCGTCCCCGATCGCGACCGCCGTCGGGATCGCGCTCGAGACGGCGAGGATGGCGGCCTCGCCGGGGTTGATGATCGCGCTGAACTCCTCGACGCCGAACATGCCGAGGTTGGACACGGTGAACGTGCTGCCCGTCATGTCGTCCACCGCCAACCGCCCCTCGCGGGCGGCCGTGGCAAGGGCGATCGCGCGGTCGTGGATCTCGCCGAGCGGCAGTCGGTCGGCGTCCCGGATGACGGGCACGACCAGGCCGCCGGGAAGGGACACCGCGAGGCCGAGGTGCACCCGGCGGCGCGGCCAGACCGAGACGCCGTCTGTGCGCGAGTTGACGTCCGGGAACTCGGCGAGGGTCTGCGCCGTGGCGCCCAGGACGAAGTCCGTGACGGTCAGGGTCGTGCCCGCGGCCCTGAGCTCCGCCCGGAGCGCCAGGAGGGCGGTCACGTCGACGGCCACGGTGACCGTGAAGTGGGGGGTGGAGGTCCAGCTGGAGGTGAGGCGGTCGGCGATGACCCGGCGCATCCGGTTGAGCGGGCGCGGCTCCTCCTCGCCCTCGACGGGGATCGAGGGCAGGGGAGCGGCTGCTCGTGCGGGCGAGACCAGCTGGACCGCGGGGCTCGCCGCGACGGGAGGCGGCGCCAGGGCGGCCGCTCGGACGTCGCTCTCGGTGATCCGTCCCCCGGGACCCGTGCCCGTGATCGTGCGGGGATCGATCCCGGCCTCGGCTGCGGCCTTGCTCGCCCGTGGGCTGATCCGCAGGCGGCCTTCCCTCGCGGTCGCCGGGGCCGCAGCCGGAGCCGCGGCCGCCGCGGAACGCGCCGGGACGGGTGGCGGCACGGGGTCGGCCGGCGCCTCCTCGGGGATCTCCTCGTCGACCTCGCCCACGTAGGCGCAGATCGTGTTGACCGGGACCGTGTCGCCCTCGGCGAAGAGCCGCCGGAGGAGGACGCCCTCCTCGAAGGACTCGACCTCCATGGCCGACTTGTCGGTCTCGATCTCGAACAGGATGTCGCCCTTCGCGACCGGGTCGCCCTCGCGCTTGAACCAGGTCGTGATGGTGCATTCCTCGGTCATCTGGCCGGGCTTCGGCATGCGGATCGCGTGGACCATGGCGACGGCCTCCGACTACAGGAGGGCCAGGACGGCCCGGACGATGTCGCCGGCGTTCGGCAGGAAGGCCTTCTCCAGCCCCTCCGCCTGCGGGGAGATCCCGTTCGCGGCCCCGATCCGTCCGACCGGGCCGTCCAGGAAGTCGAACGCCTCCGCCTGGATCCGGGCGACGATCTCATTGACGAAGCTGCCGACCAGGACGGCCTGGCTGGCGACGACGCAGCGGCCGGTCCTGCGGACCGAGGCCAGGACCGTCTCCATGTCGAGCGGGACCAGGCTCCGCAGATCGATCACCTCGGCCGCGATGCCGTGCTCCGCCTGGAGCGTCTCCGCGGCGGCCAGGAGGTCGAGCACCGCCGGCCCCCAGCCGACCAGCGTCGCGTCCGTTCCCTCGCGGGCGACACGCGCCGTTCCGATCGGGGTGAGGTACTCCTCCTCGGGGACCACGCCCTTCGTCGGGTACAGGCCCTGGCTCTCCACGAACAGGACCGGGTTGTTGGTGCGGATCGCCGACTTGAGGAGCCCCTTGGCGTCCGCCGGCGTCGCCGGGTAGACGACGTAGAGGCCGGGGATGTGGGTGAAGATGCTCTCGAGCGACTGCGAATGCTGCCCCCCGTAGCCCTTTCCGGCGCCGACCGAGGCCCGGATGACGAGCGGGACCTCCACCTGGGCGCCGCTCATGTAGTGCCACTTGGCGGCCTGGTTGGCGATCTGGTCGGAGGACATCAGGGCGAAGTCCATGTACATCAGCTCGACCACCGGCCGGAGGCCGACGATCGCCGCGCCGACCGCGGTCCCGCAGATGGCGGCCTCCGAGATCGGCGTGTTGAAGACGCGCTCGCGCCCGAACGCCTCCAGGAGCCCCTTCGTGAGCTTGAACGCGCCGCCGTAGTCGGCCACGTCCTCCCCGTAGTGGAGGACCCGGGAGTCGCGCGCCATCTCCTCGACGAGCGCCTCGCGGAGGGCGTCCTTGTAGCTGATGGCGCCGTTCGCGTCGCGTTTCGCGACCGGGGGCGCGGCGTACGTGACGACGCTGCGCGCCGCCTCCGGGACCTCGTCCGCGGCCGTCTCCGTGTAGAGGTACGCGAGGAGGTCGGCCGGGTCCGGGTCGGTCGCCCGCGACGCGCGGACGGCGGCGCGCGCGTTCCGTTCGCGGGCGCCGGCTTCGACGGCGGCGATCCCGGCCTCGTCGGCCGCCTCGGCCTCCACGAGCTGCCGCTTGAGGCCCTCGATCGGGTCGACGGCGCGCCAGGCGGCCTCCTCCTCGCGGGTCCGGTATTCGTTCCGTGGATCGGAGAGGGAGTGGCCGTAATAGCGGTAGGTGCTGGCCTCGATGAGGACGGGTCCTTCACCGGCCCGGCAGAGGGCCGCCGCCCGCCCGACGGCGTCGCGGACGGCGAGGACGTCCATCCCGTT